>NZ_JBSFNQ010000164.1:0-8807 GCF_053981115.1 Streptomyces sp. NPDC003691
GTCCAGGCCCGCCGGGACTGGACGGAAGGCACCCGCTTCGGCGAGGTCAAGGGCTACGCCAGCGACCCGCTGCCCGCCCCGGAACTGCCACCGGTGCCCCTGAAGCCTCGGGGAAGGGTGCGCTGACCTGTATGAATGAAGGTGCTGCCGTGGCGGATGAGTTACCCGCGGCTGCGCCTTCCCTCATGTTCCGTCTCTGTGCGATGCCTCCGCTGAGGTAGCGGATACGTGGGTCGGCGCCGGCTACGCCAACACCCACGAGTACGGAGGCCTCTACTTCGACCGCCTCGACGAAGCCGGAAACTCGTCGAACTCCCTCTACGTGGGCACCAACCGAGACCTCGTCAAGATCACGAACGATCAGACCTGACGGGCCCGCCCCACGGAAGCCGGGGGTGAGCACGATCGGCAGCGCCGGCCCTTGCGGTGGGTGGTGCGGACCGGGCTCCGCAGTGGGTCCGGTCCGCGGGGTGGGTGGCCGTCCTCGACCAGGACGGCAGTGGATGGGTTCAGGGCTTTGCCCCGGGTGAACCCGTCCTCCTTCTCCGCCGCGTGGTGCGTTCGCCTTCGGTCACCGAGTGGATGAAGGTGATCGTGCGGGAACGCATGCCGACGCGGCGTTGCTCGATCATTTCCCCGGCCGGGGGATCGAAAGGCCCGCGGACCGGTTTGCTGTGCAGCTTCACGGCGCAGTCGAGGTCGGTGCAGAGGAGAAGGCCCACCGTGTTCAGGCGTTCGCGTTTGTCCCGGGACGGGCGTCGGGCGGTGAAGAGCGAAACCTCGTTGAACCGCCGGGTGAACCGGCACAGGTCGCACATCATCGCGCGCGAGCCGTGTGCCGCATCGTTCGGGGCCTGTCGCAGCAGCACTCCCAGCGGCTGGCCGTCGGCCTCGGTGACGAGGTACGCGCGCTGCGGGGAGCGCAGATCCCGCCATCCGAGGTAGTCGATTCGGTCCCACCGGGCCTCGTCGAACCAGGTGGGCAGCCGGACCTTGCCGGCGGTTGTGTCCGGGTTCACCATCGCGCCGCGTATCTCTTCCCTGGTCATCGGACGCACGGCAGCTCCCGGTGAGCTGCCCGTGCGCGGCTGAACGTACCGGTCGGGAAGGCGGATGGAAGGGGTGGGAGAGTCCTTGGGATACTGGACACCCGGGGTGCTCCTTGCTGAGAAGTCCGTCATGACAGCAAGAGCAGGCCGAGCGGCTCGGCGAAGAGCCCAGCCGCCCGCCGCGGACATGCACGTCGGCTCGGAGGCGTGGGCTGGTTCAGAGCACCGGAGGCCTACGTCCGGCCCACCGTCGGGCAAGGACGGCAGCAGGGAAACGGAAGGCTAGGCGGTGCAGCGAGGCGCGCTCGGCGCGGGCCGAAACATAAAAATCCCTCTTCCAGGGCGCAGCGGGCCCAGAACAGATCTACGGAACTCGGCCAGACTAACAACGGCTTCCGGGGCAGCGGCAACCGATTTACCGGTCGGCTGAGCGGCCGGTGAAGGCAGCCGTGCCGGGCGGGTGGTGGTGCCGGCCCCGTCCGTCGGGACCGGTACCACCGGGGTGCAGGCGGGGCTCAACGGCGCCGGGTGAGCAGGGTGCTGCCCGGTTGAACGCGGAGTCGCGGTCGGCGGCGAACTTTCCGCGGTGAAGACGGGCCCCGGGGTGGGGCCGGGCTGCGCGGGGCGAGAGCCCGGCGCGTGCCCGCTCGTGTCGGCCGGGTCCGGGACGAGCGGCTGCCCCCCCGGCCTGGTTGAGGGTAAGACAAGGACCCGCGGCACTGCTGCGTGAATGGCAGCGCGGCGGCGCGGGAACGCGTCAGCCCGGCAGTTGCTGGCTGCCGGGCCGGCGTGCGGTGGGTTGTCCCGCTTGTTTTCGGGTGGTCCCGGGTGGCTTATGGGCCGGTGCTTCCCGCCGGCTGGTGGTGTTCCTTCCGGGGGCGGCCGGGGGAGTGGTCGGTGAGGAAGTCCACCAGGAGTTTGTTCACCTCCTCGGGGCGTTCCAAGTAGCCGAAGTGGCCGGTGTCCGCGAGTACTTCGCAGTGGGCGCCCGGGATGGCCTCGGCGACTTCGAGGCCGAGGTGCGGCGGGGAGAGCCGGTCGTCGGCGAAGGCGAGTACCAGGGTGGGGGCGGTGATCCAGCCCAGTTCGGAGACGGTGTCGGGGAAGTGGGTCAGCGCGGCCTCGAACTGGCCCCGCACTCCTGCCGATGGGGTCGGGGGCGCCATGCTCAGCATGTCGAGCCAGTCCTCGGCGGCAGCATCGTCACGCAGGCTCGCGGGGGAGAGGTTGGCGAGCGCGCCCAGTGCCGCCGAGACTTCCGGGGGCAGGACCAGGCCCTGTCGCTGGACCGCGATCTGGGCGCGCGCGAAGGCGGTCAGCGTCGCGTCACCCCGTCCTCTGGTTGCCAGCAGGGCGAGCCGGTCGACCAGTTCCGGGCGGGTCATCGCCAGTCGCTGGGCCATCCGGGCACCGAGGGAGGTGCCGACCACATGCGCGGTACCGCCCGCGACCTGCTCGATGACGGCGGCGAGGTCGTCGGTGAGATCGGCGAGAGTGAATCCCCCGGGGCACTCGGAGCTGCCGCCCACTCCCCGGTTGTCGAAGGTGATCACCCGGAACCCGGCCGCCGCCAGTGCCGGTACCTGGTACGGGCGCCACACTCTCCCCGGTGAGCCCGCACCCATGACCAGTACGACCGGCTCACCGCTGCCGGTCTCCTCGTAGGCCAGGGTGATTCCGCCCGCTTCGATGGTCCCGCTCATTCCTCGTTCCTTTTCTGCTGCCGGGCGGCCCGGGCCAGTACGGCCAGGGCCCGCACCCAGTACCGGGCCAGTTCCTCGATGTCGGTGGTCGCCACGACCGCGGGGTCGTGGCGCCAGGCCGCCTCGAACTCCGGCCCGTCCGGGCCCGGATGCACTGCTGTGATGAGCTCCAGGGCGAAGGCCTGCCGGAGTCCGGGTTCGCTGTCCTCGGGGAACTCCTGGACCAGTGCCTCGTCGGCGACCGCGGTCCACGGGCGCTTCCCCGTGCCGTCCGAGGCCGGCAGGCGGTCGATACGGCCGAGATAGCTGAAGAGGATGTCCGGCCCGGCCCCCGCCGCCGGGGCCGGCGGGTGGTCGAAGCCGCCGTGCGGTACGGCCTCCAGCTCCTCGTGTACGGAGGACAGCAGGCGCAGTGCCTTCGAGGTGTCGCGTTCAACGTCCTCCAGGGAGGCGCGCGGCACGGTGCGGCCGATCACCAGCGGGTGGAGCACGTTGAACCAGCCGACGGTGCGTGAGGTGTCCACCATGCCGTCCCGCGCCGGGACGTAGGGCTCGATCAGCTCGTCGCGGCGGCCGTGGCTCTCCCGGACCACAGCCAGACCCGTGCCGGTGCCGGTGGAGTGGGCCGTGCGCCAGGTCGCTTCGGCGAGTGCCGTGGCGGCGAGCAGTGCCGCCTCGGGTACGGCGGCCGGGTGGCGCAGCAGGATCGCGGTGGATTCCGGATCCGCGCGGACCCGGTGGGAGCGCAGCGAACCCCGGGTGCCGGTAAGGGGCCACGCCGTGGCCGGTGCGAGCCGGAGCGCCCCCGCCACCGCCTTGTGTACGCCTTGCCAGTACTGCTGCTGCCGGGCCGGCTCCGGTCCCCGGGCACGGCGGGCCAGCCCTCGGGACCAGGCTGCCATCGAGGTGTGCTCGGGCGGAACGTCGATGACGGCGGGCTCACCGCGGCTGCCGTCGGCGTCGGCAGCGGCGGCCAGGTCCGCGAGGACGATCTGCCAGGAGACGAGGTCCGCCGCGGCATGGTGGACGGCGAGAAACAGCAGGTCCCGCCCGGTGCGGTGCTCCCGCAGCAGTACGCCTGCCAGCATGGCGCCGCCGGCCGGGTCCAGCCGTTCCCAGACGCGGCGGGCCGCCGCGAGCACCGTGGGAGGGGTCAGTTCCTCATGGGTCTCTTCGGTGAGCATCGCCGGTGGAGCGCCGTCCGGCGCGGTTCCGGGCGGGCGGTTCACCAGTCGCAGACGCCCGTCCGCCCCGACGACCGCACGGGCCGACAGCTGCGGATGCGCGCGGCGTACCGCGTCGAGCAGTGCTTCGGCCCGGTCCAGGCCGAGCCCCGGCGGCAGGGTGATCAGCTGCGAGAGCGCGAAGCGGCGGTAGTCGCCCAACCCGTGCAGCCAGTCCAGGACCGGGGTGGCCACCTCCTGGACGGCCTCGTCTCCGGTGTCCGTCCCGGCGGGCCGGGCCGGGGCGGGGGTGGAGTCGATCGCCCGGGCGAGCCGGCCGATGGTGCGGTGCACCAGCACCTGGCGGGGAGTGCAGGGCAGCCCCGCCCGGCGGAGCTCGCCGACGAGGGAGATGGTGGCGATGCTGTCCAGACCGTGGTGGAAGAGGTCCTCCTCGCAGCCGAGGTCCGAGGCCTCCAGCAGGTCCCGCGCCACCTGGTGGACGGCACGCTCGGTGGCGGTACGGGGCGGCCGGGCGGTCCCGTCGGCCGCCTGGTCACCGGTGGGTCTGGGCAGCGCCCGCAGGTCGGTCTTGCCGTTGACGGTCAGCGGGATACGGTCCAGCACGGTGATGCGCGCGGGGATCAGATAGGCGGGCACCCGCCTGGCCAGCTCGTCGCGGAGAGCCACCGGGTCCAGGGGGCGGCCCGACTCTCTGAGCGCGCGGGAGACGACCACGTACGCGGCCAGCGCCTTTCCCTGTCCGCTCGTGAACGGGACGACGACGGCCTTGGCCACATCGTCGCTCGCCTCCAGCGCGGCCACCACCTCGGCCAGTTCGACCCGGTAGCCGCGGATCTTCACCTGCTCGTCCGCGCGCCCCAGGAAGATCAGCCGGCCGGCCGCGTCGCGCCGTACCACGTCCCCGGTGCGGTAGAGGCGCTCGCCGGTCTCCGGGTCGGGGACGAAGCGCTCGGCGGTCAGGGCGGGACGTGACTCGTAGCAGCGCGCCACCTGGGCTCCGCCCAGATACAGCTCGCCCCGGGTGCCCAGCGGCACGGGCTGCAGGTCGGGCCCCAGGACCAGGGCACGGGAGCCCGGGGCCGGTCTGCCGATGGCGGGTTCCTCCCCGGCCCGTACCCGGGCGTTGACGGCCTCCACGGTGATCTCGGTGGGGCCGTAGAAGTTGTGGACGCGGGTGCCCCGCAGGCCGGCGAGCGTGTCCCAGACGGCACGGGAGATCTCCTCCCCGCCCAGCGCCAGGATGCGCAGCGGGCAGCGGCCGTCCTCGATCAGCCCGGCCTCCGACAGCCGGGCGAGCATCGACGGTGAGGTGTCCAGCATGTCCACTTCGCGCTCGCGGATGCCGCGGACCAGCCGGGCCGGGTCGAGCTGGTCCTCCTCGTCGAAGAGTTCCAGGGTGTGTCCGCTGAGCAGGGCCAGCTGCGGTTGCCAGGCGGCGTCGAAGGCGAAGGACCAGGAGTGCCCGACCCGCAGCGGCTCCGAGGTGTCCGCGGTCACCGGGCGGTAGATCTCGGCCCGGTGGGCGTGCAGCAGAGTGGCCAGCCCCCGGTGGGTGGCCACCACACCCTTGGGTTCGCCGGTGGAACCCGAGGTGAAGACCACATGGACGGCCTGCTCGGGATGGGTGTCACCGGGGAGTGGTGCGGCGGCGCCGGGAGCGTCGGCGTCACCGGGGGTGCCGGGGGCGCAGCGCGGGCCGGTCCACCAGTCCTGCTGCCCGGGCAGGGCGATCAGCAGCCGGGCCCCGGCGAGTCGAGCGATGGTGATGTTGCGGTCGGTGGGGGCGGCCAGGTCGAGCGGTACCAGCGTGCCGCCGGCCTTGAGTACGGCGAGGATTGCGGCCAGGTAGTCCCGGGTACGGGGCAGGGCGACGGCGACCCGGGTCTCCGGACCGACGCCGAGGGCGCGCAGCCGCCGGGCCAGGGCGTTGGACCAGCGGTCGAGTTCGCGGTACCGGACCTCGGAGCGGCGGTCGCGGACGGCGACCCGGTCGGGGTGCCGGGCGGCGGCCCGTTCGAACTCCCGGTGCACTCCGTGGTCCGTCGACCGGTGCGCCCCGTGGTCCGTGATCCCTGCCGGGTGTGAGGCAGGTTCGGGGAGGCGCGGGCCGTCGGCCAGGCGGGCCAGTTCGGCCTGCTCCCCGGGGAGGAGGATGTCCAGATCCCGGTGGGTGCGGGAGGGGGCGGCGGCGATGTCCTGCATGATCCGGAGGAAGCGTTCGGCCAGCCGGCCCGGGTCCAGCCCGCCGAGGAGGGCGTCGATGTGGTCGACGTTGACGTAGAGCCGGTCGTCCAGCAGGAACGGCACGACGGTCAGCGGGTAGTGGGTGTAGCTCTCCATGGAGACCGGCGACATGCTCACCCCGCCGCCGAGCCGCAGGGTGTCCCGGGCGGCTCCCTTGGGCGTGTTGTGGAAGATCATCAGGGTGTCGAAGAGGTCGCCGCAGCCGTGCGCGCGCTGGATTTCGCTGAGCCCGGTATAGCCGTGGGACCGTTGCCGGGCGGCATCGCGCTGGATCCGCCGGCACAGCTCGATCAGCGGTTCGTCGCGGTCGAGGGTGACCCGGGCGGGGATGGTGTTGATGAACAGCCCGATGGCGGATTCGATCTGCGGTACCTCCTCGGGCCGGCCGGAGACGGTGACGCCGAATACGACGTCCTCACGTCCCGTCAGCCGATTGAGCAGGACGGCCCAGGCGGCCTGGGCGACGGTGTTGACGGTGAGATTGGCCGCGCGGACCCGGGACAGCAGCTCCTCCAGGGGCGGCCCTTCGAGGGACCGCATGGTGAGGGCCGCCCGGTGCGGCTCGCCGTCCACCCGGGTGCGGGGGGCCACGACGGTCGGTTCGCCGACTCCGCTCAGGGCCCGGGCCCACTCGGCGAGCGACGCCGCGCCGTCCTGACGGCGCAGCCAGCCGATGTACTCCCGGTAGGCGGGATGGGATTCGACCGGTCCGGGGCCGTCCTCGGAGTAGGCCGTGGCGAGTTCGTCCCAGAAGACGGGTACCGACCACCCGTCGATCACAATGTGGTGGAAGACGCAGAGCAGCCGGTGGTGTCCGGACCCGAGCCGGGCCAGGGTGACGCGCAGCGGCGGTCCGGCGGTGAGATCGAACGGGGCCTCGCGTTCGTCCTCGACGTAGGCACCGAACTCCTCGGGCGTCATCCGGACGGTGCGCCAGGGCACGTCGACGACCGCGGGCACGAGCTGTACCGGGTGGGGCAGGTCCTTGTCCCGGAAGCTGGCCACCAGCTGGGGGTGGCGGGTGAGCACGGTGCGCAGCGCCCGGTGCAGCCGCTCGGTGTCCAGCGGGCCGTGGAAGTCGGTGAGGACGGCGATGGCGTAGCCGTCGGCCTCGGGCCCCGCCGCGGGCCCGGCGCCGTGGGGATGGTCGTGGTGGAGACGGTTGAGTGAGTACAGCCCTTGCTGGAGTGGGCCGAGCGCAAGGACGTCGGCTATGTCGTGCCTGCCGGTGAAGGACACCGCGGGTTCCTCGTCGTTCGCTGGGGCGGTGGGTCGTCGCTTTCGGGCGGGAGGGGGCGGCGGGTTCCGCCCCCTCCCGGTGTGTCATCCCGCGCTGTCGGCGGCCATCGCTTCCCGCAGGCTGCGGGGGCGCATATCGGTCCAGGTCTTCTCGATGAACTCCAGGACCTCCTGGCGGCCGGCCTCGCCGTGGACGGACCGCCAGCCCGGCGGGATCTCGCGGAAGGCGGGCCACAGGGCGTACTGGTCCTCGTCGTTGACCACCGCGTGGAAGCGGCCGTTGTCGTCGTCGAAGGGGTTGGTGCTCATGGGGTGACTCCCGTTCTCGGTTGGGGTTGGGGTTCCGGGATTCCGGGCGGGCAGGAAAAAGGGCAGGCTGAAGAGGGCAGGCTCATCCGGTGCCGGTGCCGGTGAGTCGCCAGGCGGCGGCCCGGCGACGGCGGTCGACGAAGCGGCTGTAGACGCCGCCGAGCCGCAGGAGTTCCTGGTGGGAGCCGGACTCGGTGACGCGGCCCCCGTCCAGCACCAGAATCCGGTCGGCGCCCTCGACGGTCTCCAGCCGGTGCGCGACCACCAGCACCGTACGGTCGGCGGCAAGCCGGGTGACGGCCTGCTGGACCAGCCGCTCGTTCACGGCGTCGAGTGACGAGGTGACCTCGTCCAGCAGCACGATCGGGGCGTCCTTGAGCAGGGCACGGGCGATCGAGACCCGCTGCCGTTCGCCCCCGGAGAGGGTGGCCCCGCCCTCGCCGACGCGGGTGCCGAGGCCGTCCGGCAGCCGGGCGGCGATCTCGTCGACACGGGCCAGCCGGACCACCCGGTCCAGCTCGTCGGGTCCGGCACCGGGCCGGGCCCGCAGGATGTTGTCGGCGATGGACTCCTCGAAGAGGTACGGGTGCTGGGAGACCAGGGCGATCCGGTTCAGCAGCCGCTCGGTGCCCAGCTCGCGTACATCCCGGTCGCCGACGAGCACGGCGCCGCTGTCCGGGTCGTGGAAGCGGGCGATCAGGGAGAGCACGGTGGACTTCCCGGCGCCCGAGGGCCCGACCAGCGCGGTCAGCGTGCCGGGCTCGGCCCGGAAGGACAGCGAGTGCAGGACCGTGCGGTCCGGGGTGTAGCCGAAGCTCACCTCACGGAACTCCACGGACGGCGGCCCGGCGGCCGCGGGCCGGGCGGGCTCCGGCAGCGGCGGGATGTCCAGCACCTCGCGGAAGCGCCGCAGCCCCACGCCGGCGATCCGCAGCCCGCCGGCGACCTCGGCCACGGCCGTCAGCGGCTCCACGAAGCGCACGGCCAGCACCATCACGGCGATCAGCACCGCGATATCGCCTCCGCCGCCGAGGGCGAGCATGACGGTGAGGGCCAGCACCGCGGTGAGCACCGTC
>NZ_JBSFNQ010000165.1:0-8623 GCF_053981115.1 Streptomyces sp. NPDC003691
GAGGCTGCCCCTCCGGAAGTCGTGGCGACGCTCATGCTCACACCGTCGGAGTTCACCGCCGAACCGCGTACCACCGCCAACACCGGATGCCCGTTCCTCCGGGCATCCGACAACCGCTCCACCACGCCGGACGGGGCTCGCGGCCGTCCGCCGGGGCACGCCCCGGCGGGCGTGCCGTCAGAACTGCACGTCGGAGCAGGTGTAGAAGGCGTTCTGGGTGTCGGCGATCGTCCAGACCCCGAGGATCAGATGACGGCCCGTCTTCTGCGGCAGCACACCGGAGTGGGTGACCGTCGCGCCCGGCCGTACGCCCCCGAAGGGGACCGTCAGGAACGGCTGCGGCTCCAGATCGGCCCGGGTCAGCTTCTTGGAGGCGTTCCAGCCGTCCTTGGTGACGTAGTAACGGAAGTCCGTGGTGGCGTGCTTCGCGTTGATCCGCCAGACGAAGGTGTGCTCGCTGCCCGCCGTCAGCCGGGTGGCGGGCCAGGCGCCGCCGCGCGGGTCGTCCAGCTCGGAGAAGCGTCCGTTGCCCCCGGCGCAGATGGTGCCGTCGACGGGGCCGCGCTGCGGGAAGCCCTGGAGGCCCTCCACGCTCCACGGCTCCCATTCGATCTGGCCGCAGTTGAGCACCGTCTTGTTGCCGCAGAGCTGCTGGCGGCTGACGGGGGAGTCGACATAGCCGTGGCTCTGGGCGCTGCCCGAGGCCGTGAAGAGAGTGATGCCCGCCAGAGCGGTGGCGAGCAGCGACGCGGTGAATCTGTTGCGCATGCTGTGCTCCATGGGTGGGGGGATGGAGTGGGGTGGGGTGCCGCATGCGGTTCGGCCGATGCCCCGGCGCGCTGCCGGGCGTCCTGGAACGCCCGGAACGGTGCGCGGGCGATCGGATCCTGCTCTAGGTCTAGACCAACTCGGAGAGTAGTGCTCTCCGTTGGGGGTGTCCATCCAACGGATACCCAAATACCGGACGGGCGGCCCGGCGGCCGACGGGGCGCCGTTGACGGCTGGATGGGTGCATGTCAACGTGCATCGCGCACTTAACCGTATGGAGTCCCGCCTGTACGGCGGGCGACAGGAGGTCCGTCATGAGCACCCGCACCCGCAGACCCGCGTTCGTCCCGGCCGTCGCGCTCACCGTCTCCGGAGTGCTTCTCGCCGTCGGCGCGGCCGGTTACGCACACGCCGCGCCCACCGGTGCCCCGGCGCCGCAGGCCGCGGCGGTGTCGTTGCAGAGTGACCCGACACCGGACGAACAGGAGAAGCTGCGGGCGATCGCGGGTGCCATCTGGACCCCGGGACTGGCGGCCGGCTGGAACATGAACGCCGCCGTCGCGGATGTGCTCTCCGAGGCGACGGACCGCATCCTCCAGTGTTCCGCCGCCTTCGCCCTGGTGCCCAAGCCCCCGGGCTTCCGGCCCGGCCTCGGCTATCTGGTCTCGTACTGGCAGAACATCCGGGACTACTTCCTCGCGGTGAGCGGGAACCGCCAGTACAAGGCGTGTGTGGTCTCCACGGCGGCCTATTACCGGTCGATCATCGAGATGGCGTCGGCGGGTATCTGAGCCCGGGGGCGTACGGCGGCGGCCGTACGCCCTCCCGCCCGGCCCTGTCCCGCCCGGCCCCCATCCACCGGGCCCTGTCCACCGGGCCCCGTCCGCCGGTCCGGCCGTTCCGTTGGGCCGACCGGACGGCCCCGGGCCCGGAACCCCCGGTCCCCCCGGCGCGGCGCGATGCGATCCGGTACCGGATTCCTAGAGTGACGGCGGCACTTCCCGTCACCCCGCGGCCGCGCGCCAGCCCGCGTGTGCCGTGCCCGTCCCGGAAGCACGAGGGCCGCTCCATGGCGAAGCAGCGCGCCGCCGCGCCGGCGCCCGGCAATCCGGGCCTGCGCCGGGACATCGGACTGGTCGGTCTGATCTGGACGTCCGAGGGGTCGATCATCGGCTCCGGCTGGCTCTTCGGCGCCCTTTTCGCCGCCCAGGCCGCCGGTACCGCGGCCCTGCTGTCCTGGGCGATCGGCGCCGCCGCCATCATCGTCCTGGCCTTCGTCCATGCCGAACTCGGCGCGGCCTACCCCGTCGCGGGCGGCACCGCCCGCTTCCCGCACTACGCCTTCGGCAGCGCGGCGGGCGCCTCCTTCGGCTGGTTCTCCTGGCTCCAGGCCGTCGCCACCGCCCCCATCGAGGTGATGGCCTCCCTGAACTATCTGAGCGTGCACGCGGACTGGGTGCAGAAGAGCGAGAACCAGCTCACTCCGGCGGGCTACGGTCTCGCGGTCGCCTTCATGGCGTTCTTCGTCGTCGTCAACTTCTTCGGCATCCGCTGGCTCGCCCACACCAACAGCCTGGCGACCTGGTGGAAAGTGGCCATTCCGGTGCTGACCATCGCGGCGCTGGCGGCCACGGCCTTCCACGGCGAGAACTTCGGCCACGGCGGATTCGCCCCCTTCGGCGCGGCGGGCGTGCTTTCCGCCGTCAGCACCAGCGGCATCATCTTCGCGCTGCTCGGCTTCGAGCAGGCGGACCAGCTGGCGGGGGAGAGCCGCAACCCGGCCCGTGACATCCCGCTGGCGGTGATCGGTTCCATCCTGCTCGGCGTGCTGGTCTACGTGGGGCTCCAGATCGTGTTCATCGGTGCGCTGCCACCGGACGCCTTCGTCCACGGCTGGGCCGATCTGACCTTCGCCGACAAGGCGGGCCCCTTCGCCGGTCTCGCCGCCTCCGTCGGACTGAGCTGGCTGGCCGCCCTGATCTACGTCGACGCGGTGATCTCCCCGACCGGTACCGGCCTCATCTACACCACCGCCGCCTCCCGGGTCTCGTACGGACTCTCCCGCAACGGCTATGTCCCGGTCCTCTTCGAGAAGACGACCCGGCGCGGCGTGCCCTGGTTCAGCCTGCTGTTCGCGTTCGTCGTCGGGCTGATCGTCTTTCTGCCCTTCCCCACCTGGCAGAAACTGGTCGGCTTCGTCACCTCGGCGAGCGTGCTGATGTACGCGGGCGCGCCGCTGGCCCTCGGCTGTCTGCGGAAACAGGACCCGGACCGGCACCGCCCCTACCGGCTGCCCGCCGGACACTTCTGGTCCCCGGTCGCCTTCATCGTCGCCAACCTGATCATCTACTGGTCGGGCTGGGACACCCTGTGGCGGCTCGGACTGGCGATCGTCATCGGCTATGTGCTGCTCGGCGCGTCCGCCGCCTTCCGGCTCAACCCCCGCCGCCCCCACCCGGACTGGTGGTCGGCGCAGTGGCTGCCGGTGTACCTGCTCGGCCTCGGGGTGATCTCGTGGCAGGGCGGCTTCTGCAGTACCGGACCGGCCTCGACGGCCGCCTGCGGCGCCACCGGCGCCGTACCGCTCTGGTGGGACATCGGCGTGGTCGCCGCCTTCAGCCTGGTGATCTACTACTGGGCCCAGGCGGTCCGGCTGCCCGCCGGGGAGACCCGGGAGTACATCGGTTCGGTCGAGGTCGTCCCGGAGACCTGACCGCCCGTACGGTGCGCGCGCTCAGTCCCCCACGAGATCGTCCGGCGCGGAGCGCGCCAGCCGGGCCAGGGTGGCCAGGGCGCCGGGCAGTATCTGCGCCGGGGGCGACGCCAGACCGATGCGCACCGCGCCCACCGCTCGGTGCGGGGCCACGGCGAACGCCGAGGCCGGCACCACCCCGATACCGCGCCGTGCCGCCGCGGCCACGAAGGCGTCGGCGCGCCAGCCGGCCGGCAGCTCCCACCAGCAGTGGTACGAGCGGGGTTCGGTGAGCAGGGAGAAGCCCGCCAGCTCGCGGCGGGCGATCTCCTGCCGCTCGGCCGCCTGCCGCTGTTTGGCCAGCACCAGGGCCCGTACGGTCCCGTCCCGCTGCCAGCGCGACGCGGCCTCCAGCGCAAAGCCGGTGGGCAGGCTGCCACCCGCCCGCAGGGCCACCGCGACCTCCGTGTGCAGGGCCGGGGGCACCACCGCGTACCCCAGATTGAGACCGGGCGCGATCCGCTTCGACAGGCTGTCGACCAGCACGGTCAGTTCGGGCGCCAGCGCGGCCAGCGGCGGTACGTCGTCCCGGAGGAACGCCCAGACGGTGTCCTCGATCACCGGGACGCCCAGCCGTGTCACCACCTCGGCGAGCGCGGCCCGGCGCCGCGGCGGCATGGTCAGGGAGAGCGGATTGTGCAGCGTCGGCTGGGTGTAGACGGCGTGCAGCGGCCCGCTGCGCCGGGCCTCCTCGACCGCCTCCGGTACCAGGCCGTCCCCGTCCACGGCGAGCGGGACGACTCCGGCGCCGAGCCGGGCCGCCAGGGACCGCACGGCGGGGTACGTCAGCTCCTCGACGCCCAGTCTGCCGCCCGGCGGCACCAGCGCGGTCAGTACGGCGGCGATCGCCTGGCGTCCGTTGCCGGTGAACAGCACCCGCGCCGGATCGGGCCGCCAGCCGCCCCGGGTCAGCAGATCGGCGGCGGCCTCCCGGGCCGACGCGGTCCCGGCCGCACCGGACGGCCGCAGCGCGGAGTCCAGCGCCCCCGGCCGGACCAGCGTCCCGAGACCGCGCGCCAGGAGGTCCGACTGCTCCGGAACCACCGGATAGTTCAGCTCCATATCGACCGGGCTGCGGCCGTCCTCGCCGAGCGAGGCCGTACCGGGTACGGCGCGGACGAAGGTGCCCCGGCCCACCTCGCCCACGGTCAGCCCGCGCCGGGCCAGTTCCCGGTAGACCCGGCCCGCGGTGGAGGCGGCGATACCGCGCTCCCGGGCGAAGTCCCGCAGCGGCGGCAGCCGGTCGCCCGGCCGCAGTCCGCCCGTCCTGATCTCCTCGGTGACCGCGTCCGCAACGCTCTGATAGTCCGTCAACGTCGGTCCGTCCCCCGTATCCCGCCCGCGGTTCATTGCGCGCATCCAATCACGCGATTGCACCGAGGGCAATGCTGGAGATTGCACCGAATGCCTGCGGGGTTCTAGACTCGGCTCCGTCCGTTGCCCCGTACACGGGGCAGCGGGGCCCGTGGCCTTACCGGGTGGGACCCGGTGCCCGGGCGGGCGGCGTGGCCATGAGGAAGGAACCCGTGGTTCGATGAGCGCGACCCCCCTGACGCGGACGTTTCCGGACTCCCCGCCCCTGCCGCTCTGTCACCGCTGCGACTTCGCCGACCGGCCCTTCACCCGGGAGACCGCCGCCCGGATCCTGCGGGAGTACGCGGACCGCTGGCGCCGTGTCCTCGCCGACCCCGGGACCACCTCCGGCGCCGTAGGCGCGCTCGCCTGGTCCCCGCTGGAACATGCCTGCCATGTCCGGGACATGTGCCTGCTCTTCCATCAGCGGCTCGACCTGACGCTCGGTACTCCGCGCGCCCCGCTGCCGGGCCCGGCGGACTCCGGCGGCCATCTCCCGGCGCTCTACCGCGACGAGGACCCGCGGCTGGTGGCCCGGGAGCTGGTCCGGGCCGCCGGGGCCCTGGCACGGAGATTCGAGACCCTCACCGCCGCCGACTGGGACCACGACGACCCCCGCTTCCCCGGTGAACGGCTCACGGTCGACTTCTTCACCCGCCATCTCCTCCACGACATCGCCCACGACCTCGGCGAGGTCCTCCGGTCCGGCGGCGGCCGGGCGGGGGCCGCCGGCTACTGACCGGCGGGGCGTTGAGCGTCGTCCGAAAACCCCTTGCTCCCCGGTCGGCCTCCTTGGTGGGATGCAGAGGCTTCGAAGGCGGGAGGAGACGGTTTGACGGTGTTCGGGTGCGCGGGCTGCGGTGCGGTCCTGACGGCGGCGGTGTCGGAAGTGGCGTTGCCGGTCCACCTGGCCGACAACCACTGGGAGCAGCTGCACCCGCCACTGCTGGAGTCCGGGTCCTACGCCGTCGACCCCGAACCGTACGGGCTGCCATGGCGGCAGTATGACGAGGTCGGGGCGTTCGAGGCGGCGCGGCGGGGGCGCTTCGCGCCGTTCGGCGCGCTGTCCGACGGACCCTCCGGCACCATCCTTCTCGCGCCCGGCGACATCCGCGGCACCGGGCTGATCCTCGAGCGGGCCGGAGGCTACTGCATGGGGATCGACGGGCGGGACGGGCCGAACCTCGGGTGCCTGGGCTGCGATCTGCCGGTCGGAACGAGGATGGACGACTGCGGGTGCTGGCAGCTCGTCCGGCTCGTCCCGCAGGCAGTGGTGCGGCTGCCCGGCCCACCGGAGCGGCCGGTCATGGACTGGGAGGAGCTGCTGGCCACCGGTGCGCTGTGGCACCGGCTGAGGAAGTACCGGGACATCCCGGCGGGCGTGGCTCTCGCCCAGGTGGTGGTGGCCGCCGGGGGTGCGCCGGTCGAGGTGGCGCGCGGGCCGGTCGCCGAGCTCCTCGGCCGGGCACTCCGCGCGCTGCTGCCCGCCGGGGAAGGTGCGAAGCGGCTGGACCTGGCGGGGCCGGGGTTCGGCGAGCCGGCCACCGACCTGGCACTGGTGCCGGTCCATCCGCAGACCGGAGAAGTGTGGCGGCCGCGTGCCGGGGTGGTACCCGTGCCCATGGATGCCGCGCTCTGGGCCGAGCTCGCCTTTCCGCCGCACCGGACCAGGCTGCCCGCGGTCGGCGGGCTGCCGGCGGGGGTGGAGCGGGACGATCCGCTTCCGCCGCACCCGTCGTATCTGCTCCAGCCGTCCGGGCAGGCGTTCCGGTACACGCTTTCGCGGATGCCCGCAGTCAGGGAACCGTGGCTGCGGGCGATCTACGACCGAGGATGCTGACGCGTCGGAGGCAGTGCGGACCCGGACGTTCGATTCGACGTGTACGGCGCAGCCATGGACCGGGTCGCAGCCGGAACCAGGACGCCCCCTGATCACACATGGCTCACCGGCATCGCACCTGCGACTTCAGCAGCGCGACGGCCGCCCGGAACACGCGCCGCGGAACCGGTCGATGAGGGACCTCTCATTTCCCGGTGAACGGAATCTCACCGCCTCTTTTGCGGAAAAGGAAAGGGCTTTTCCCTTCCCTTTGCGCGGTGCTCGTCTAGGATTCCCGGAAATCCCGGCCCGGCCCCGTGTTTCCGTGCCCGCCCGCCTGCCCGAAAGGTGCCCCCATGGAGTCGCTGAGACAACTCGCCGCCCACTTAGCGCTCGACCTGTTCGCCGTCACCCTCCTGGCCTTCGCCGTCTACTACCCGCGCCATCGCCGCCGCGATCTGCTGCCCGCCTATCTCGCCCTCAACGCGGCGCTGTTCACGGTCGTCGCCGCACTCGCCCGGGCCGGCGACAGCGGCGGTGCCGCGCTGGGATTCGGTCTTTTCGGCGTTCTCTCGATAATCCGGCTGCGCTCCGATTCCATCCAGCACGAGGAAGTCGCCTATTACTTCACCACTCTGGTCATCGGACTCATCTGCGGACTGCCGGACCTCACCCTCACCGAAGCCGGTGCCCTGACCCTGCTGCTGCTCGTCGTGGTCTGGGCGGCCGACCACCCGAGGCTCTTCGCCCGCTCCCGCCGGGCCGTGGTCACCCTGGACGCGGTGTACGCCGACCCCGCCGATCTGCACGCCGAACTCGGGCTGCGGCTCGGGGAACCCGTCAACTGGACGGTGCTGGAAGTCGACTTCGTCCGCGATCTGACCGTGGTGGACGTCCGCTACCGGCTGCCGAAGTCCGCCGCCGCGGCCCCGCGGCCGGACGCCGGGAGCGCGGTCCCGGACCGTGCCGGTGAGCGGACCGAACTGGAGGCCGTATGACCACCGCCTCGGCGCCCGCGGTCCACCCCCGGAGCGCGGGCACCGCGGGAGGGCCGCCGGGGCAGCTGCCGCTCCCGCAACTGGACCCGGTCGCCGGGTCGGTGCTGGGCGCGCCCGCCATCTCCCTCGCCGAAGTGCAGGCCAGGGCCGAGCTGATGGCCCGCTTCGACCAGGCGTATCTGGTGCCCGCCGCCGTCTTCACCGGACTGGTCGCCCATCTGACCGACCCGGACCGCCCCGGCGGGCCCCTGCGGGTGCTCAGCATCGACGGGCGCCGCTGGTTCCGCTACCACTCGGTCTACTACGACACCCCGGACTGGCGCTGCTTCCACGAACACCGCCAGGGCCGCCGACGGCGCTTCAAGATCAGAGAGCGGGTCTACCGGGACTCGGGGCTGCGCCAGTTCGAGATCAAACTGAAGAGCGGCCGGGGTGAGACGGTGAAGCACCGGCGCCCGCTCACCGGTGCGGACACCCCGCTCGACGCACCCTTCCGGCGCTTTCTCGCCGACCATCTGCACCGCGCCTACCGGATGGCCGCCCCGCCGGTGCTGCGGCCGTCCGTCGTGACCGACTACCGGCGGGCGACCCTGGTCTCCGACGGCGAGCGGATCACCTGCGACCTCGGGCTGCGCTGCCACGACGTCCGGGCCGGCCGCGCGGTCCGCAGCGATCCCGGGTTCGTCCTGGTGGAGACCAAGACGGCCGGACGGCTCACCGACGCCGACCGCTACCTCCACGCCCACGGTGTACGGCCCGCCGTGTTCACCAAGTACTGCGCGGCGATCGCCGTCCTCCGCCCGGGGCTGCCCGCCAACCGCTGGCGCCGGGCCGCCGGCCCCGCCGAGCCCCCCGAGCCCTCCGACCGCGCTGAGCCCTCCGCCCCCGCCGAGCCCGCCCTTCTCCCGGCCGCCCCGCCCGTGCTCCTGCACA
>NZ_JBSFNQ010000166.1:0-8226 GCF_053981115.1 Streptomyces sp. NPDC003691
GTTGTGTTGTTTGTTGGTGTGGGGTTTTCGGTTGGGTGTGGGTTGGGTGTTGGGGGTGTTGGTGGGTTGGGGGATGGTGTGGGTGGTGGTGAAGCCTCGGCGAGACCGGCCGAAAAGTTGTGTACGCACGTACGCATCGATGTGTACAGTCGTACGCATGGGATACGGGCTGCTTGCCGGGGCCATCGTCGCCGAGGTCGCCGCCACCACCGCCATGAAGTACAGCGAGGGCTTCACCCGGCTCTGGCCGTCGCTGCTGACGGCCGCCGGATATCTGATCGCCTTCAGCCTGCTCGCCCAGACCCTCAAAACCCTCTCGGTGGGCACCGCCTACGCCATCTGGGCGGGCGTCGGCACCGCCGCGGTCGCCGCCATCGGCATGATCTTCCTCAACGAGTCCACCAGCGCCGCCAAGTTCGCGGGCATAGCGCTGGTGATCGCCGGTGTCGTGGTGCTCAACACGGCCGGTGCCCACTGATGGCCCGCCGCTACGACCCCGGCCGCCGCCACCGGATCATCGACGCCGCGATCCGGGTGGTCGGCCGCGACGGGATCGCCGGACTCAGCCACCGTACGGTCGCCGCCGAGGCCGATGTGCCGCTGGGCTCCACCACGTACCACTTCGCCTCCCTCGACGAACTGCTGGTCGCGGCCCTGCGGCAGAGCAACGAGGGCTTCGGCGCCACGATGATGGACTCGCCGGTGGTGACCGACCCGGAATCCGATCTCGCGGCCGAGACGGCCCGGATCATCGGCCGCTGGCTGACGGTGGAGCGGGCCGAGGCCGAGCGCTGCTACGAGCTGTACCTCGCCGCCCTGCGCAGACCCGCCCTCCGGCCGGTCGCGGGGGAGTGGATAGAGGACGTCGTCGCCGCGCTCGCCCACCGGCTGGACGGGGCGACCGCGCGGGCGGTGGCGGCTCTGATGGACGGTCTCTGTCTGGAGGCGCTGCTGACCGGACGGCCGTACGACGAGGAGGCCGCGCGCGAGATGCTGGCGCGGCTCGTCGCCCCCGCGGGCACGGCGGGCCGGTCCGCCGCACCCGCCGTACCCGACCGACCTGCCGGACCTGCCGGACCGGCCCCGGAGCGGGTGCTTCCGGGTGGTGCCGCGTCTTCCCGTGAGACCGGTTCGCCCGAGGCGGGCGCCGCCGGTTAGGTTCTCCTCATGACCGATACCACCACCCCTCGCACCACCGGCGCCGTCGCGGCCGGCCTGGCCACCATCGCCGCCGACGGGACCGTTCTCGACACCTGGTTCCCCGCCCCCGAGCTGACCGCGGAGCCCGGCCCCGCCGGGACCGAGCGGCTGGACGCGGACCGCGCCGCACAGCTCCTGGGGACCGGTGCCGCCAAGGCGATCGGTGTGGACGCCCGGCGCGGTGTCGAGGTCGTGGCCGTCCGTACGGTCATCGCCTCCCTCGACGACAAGCCCCTGGACGCCCATGACGCGTACCTCCGGCTGCACCTGCTCTCGCACCGCCTGGTCCGCCCGCACGGGCAGAGCCTCGACGGCCTCTTCGGCCTGCTGGCCAATGTGGCCTGGACCTCGCTGGGCCCCGTCGCCGTCGACGACATCGAGAAGGTGCGGCTGAACGCCCGCGCCGAGGGCCTGCACCTCCAGGTGGTCGGCGTCGACAAGTTCCCGCGGATGACGGACTACGTGGTCCCCAAGGGCGTCCGGATCGCCGACGCCGACCGGGTCCGCCTCGGCGCCCATCTGGCCGAGGGCACCACCGTGATGCACGAGGGCTTCGTCAACTTCAACGCGGGCACCCTCGGCACCTCCATGGTCGAGGGCCGGATCTCCGCCGGTGTCGTCGTCGGCAACGGCTCCGACATCGGCGGCGGCGCCTCCACCATGGGCACCCTCTCCGGCGGCGGCAATGTCGTCATCTCCATCGGCGAGCGCTGCCTGGTGGGCGCCGAGGCCGGGGTCGGCATCGCCCTGGGCGACGAGTGCGTCGTCGAGGCCGGTCTCTATGTCACCGCCGGAACCCGGGTCACCATGCCCGACGGCGAGATCGTCAAGGCCCGTGAGCTGTCCGGCGCGAGCAATATCCTCTTCCGCCGCAACTCGGTGACCGGCGCGGTCGAGGCCCGCCCGAACAACGCGGTCTGGGGCGGGCTGAACGAGATCCTGCACGCCCACAACTGACCCCGGCCCGGCGGCTGCTGCCGCCCGGCCCTGCGGCCCCGGCCGTCCGTCCTGCGCGTCAGGCGGCGGCCGGGGCCGTTTCCGTCGCGGCGCCGGGGCCGGCTCCGGGGTCCGCCGGGGCACCCGCGGCGAGCGGGCTGCCGGGGCGCATCCCGGCTCCGGCCCCGAGCAGGGTGTCGTACGCGGCCCGGAGCACGGCCGTCTCCGCCGCGGTCGCGTCCTGGAGCGGCGCGCGGACCGGTCCCGCGCCGAGCAGTGCCTTCGCGGTGACGCTGCCCGGCAGCCCGTTCTCCATCATCAGCTCGGTGAGCGGGCCCAGCAGCCGGTGCCGGTGCAGCGCCCCCGGCCCGTCGCCGCGGTCGAAGGCGTCGCGTACCGCGCGGACCGCCGCCGGGGCCGCGTTGGCAACCGTACTGACGCACCCGGCCGCGCCGATCGCGTACAGCGGCAGGTTCAGCTCGTCGCAGCCCGAGTAGTACGCCAGCCCGGCCTCGGCCATCACCTTCGACGCGGCGCCCAGATCGTACGAGCAGTCCTTGACCCCCACCACCCGCGGGTGCTCCGCCAGCCGCAGCAGGGTCTCCGGTTCGATCCGGGTGCCGGTCCGGCCGGGGATGTCGTACAGGAGCACCGGCAGCCCCGCGCCGTCGGCGACGGCCCTGAAGTGGGCCGCCACGGCGGACTGCGGGGGGCGGCTGTAGTACGGGGTGACCACCAGCAGCCCGTCGGCGCCCGCGGCCCGGGCCGCCCCGGCCAGCTCCAGGGTGTGCCGGGTGTCCGCGCTCCCGACGCCCGCGATCAGCGGAACCCCGTCGCCCACCGCCGCCCGTACCGCCCGGATCAGGGCGGACTTCTCCGCGTCCGAGGTCGTCGGGGACTCGCCGGTGGTCCCGTTGAGGACCAGCCCGTCGCAGCCCTCCGCCACCAGCCGGGCGGCCAGCGCGCCCGCCGGGTCGAGGTCGAGGGCGCCGTCCGCGGTGAAGGGGGTGACCATGGCGCAGAGGGTCCGGCCGAAGGGAGCGGGAAGGGCGGTACGGGAGCTGCTCATTCCCGCAGTCTGCGGGAGCCCGACCGGGTAGGTCCACTTAGTCCTTCTTCAGGTGACGGCTAAGCATCACTGAACAGTTGGCAGGGTTTGACCTCAACTTTGGTTGATGTTTCAGGATGGTGGCCGACGGCGGGCCGGAGGGCGGTCCGCCGCACCGGAGGGGAGCAGCACCATGTCCGAGAACAGCCGGTCCGAGAGCAGCCGCACCACCACCGCCCGGCCCGTCGTCGTGGTCCCGGACGCCCGGCCCGACCTGGGCCGCGGCAGGTCCGCGGTCGTCAAGATCTCCACCTGGGACGCCGCCACCCCCGACCGGCAGCAGGCGGTGCTCGCCGCCATCGGGACCGCCTGGCGCCGGCACGACTGGCCCGCCGTCGGCCTTCTCTCGTACACCGTGCACCTCGGTGACGACGGCCGGACCCTGCTCCACTACTCGCAGTGGGCCGACGAGGACGCCTACCGGCGCTTCTTCACGGAGTACCGCGACGACCGGAACGCCGAGATCGACGCCGCGGTGCCGGGGATCGCCCGGCTGGGGCTGAACGCCTACGACCTCTACCGGGGCGGCCCCGCGGACCCGGACGACACCAGGGTCCCCGGCAGCATCGTGATCGCCGAGGTCGAGTTCGACGGGCCTGACCCGGAGCGGCAGCGCGCCTGGGTGGACACGGTGTTCGAGGCGATGGCGGCGGATCCCCGGATCGGGGGCGGGTCGGGGGAGGGCCCGCATACGGCGGGCATCTCCGGCTGGTTCCACCTCGGCACCGACGGCACCCGGGTCCTCAACTACGCCGAGTGGGAGTCCGCCGAGGCCCATGAGGCGGCCCTCGCCGGGCCGGGCGAGGGCATCGGCTCCGACAGCGAGGAGTGGCGGGCGGTGCGCTCCTTCCCGGGCGTCCGGGAGAGCCGGGTCACCCGCTATACGCCCGGACTGAGCCTGCGGCCGGGCGGCTGACGGGCCGGGCGGCGCCCGTTCCGTACGGCTGGTCGTTCCTTACCGCCGCTCGTTCGGTACGGCCGCCGGTTCGTACGGCCGCTTGTTCGGTACGGCCGCCGGTGCCGGAGGTCCCGGCACCGGCGGCCCGGCTCACGGCCGGAACCGCAGCAGCTGCGGGTCGTGGTCGCTGTTCTGCTCGTTGAACTCCGCGTTGATATGAACGCTGTCGTACTCGAAGTCGTCGATCCCGGGGCTGGTCAGGATCTGGTCCAGCACCTGGCTGTTGCCCTGGTAGACGTACGAGTACCGGTCGCCGCGCGGCAGCGACTTCACCGCCGGGTAGAGCGCCCCGCCGTCGGTCAGCGCCTTCGTCGTGGCCGAGAACTCGAAGTCGTTGATATCGCCCACGACCAGGACGTCCGCCTTGCGGTCGGCCGCCAGGATCTCCTTCACGAAGGTGTTCACCGACTGCGCCTGCTGGAGTCGCCGGACCTCGGAGGAACGGTTCGGCGGCTGGCGGTGCGAGGTGAGGGCCTCGTCGCCGCCCTTCGAGCCGAAGTGGTTCGCGATCACGAACACCCGCTTGCCGCGGAAGGTGAACTCGCCCGCCAGCGGCTTCCGGCTGTCCGTCCATGCCTCGCTGCCCGGGGCCACCCGGCCCGGCGAGAGCGTCAGCGCCGCCTTCCCGCGCTCCCGCACCACCCCGGTGGGCGTGGTGGCGTCGCCGCCCGCGCGGTCGGTGAAGGACACCCGCTCCGGGTTGAAGAGGAAGACCTGGCGGATGTTGCCGCCGGGCTGCCCGCCGTCCTTGTTGTTCTCCGGGTCGATTCCGCGCCACTCGTACGCCGGACCGCCCGCCGCCCGGATCGCCGCGACGAACTTGGCGACCGTCTGGTCGGCGGCGACCACGCCGTCGTTCTTCGCGCCGGTGTTGTCCTGGATCTCCTCCAGGGCCAGGATGTCCGGCGAGGCCAGATTGCCGACCACGGCCCGGCCGAGCGCGTCGAACTTCTCCTGCGGGTCGGACGGGTCCAGGTTCTCCACGTTGTACGTGGCCACGGAGAGTTCGCTGCGGCGCTGCGGCCGGGTGCTCTCCCGGGCCAGGCCCCGGTCCGTGACGGTGACCGCCGAGCGGGAGACCAGGGTGTAGCCGCCGAACTGGTTGAAGTCCA
Source organism: Streptomyces sp. NPDC003691 (assembly GCF_053981115.1). Lineage (NCBI taxonomy): Bacteria > Bacillati > Actinomycetota > Actinomycetes > Kitasatosporales > Streptomycetaceae > Streptomyces > Streptomyces sp. NPDC003691. The sequence continues at coordinate 5,315 of NZ_JBSFNQ010000166.1, forward strand.
GCGGGCCCTCCGTGCTTCCGGTGAGGACGTCGCCCACGTTCGCCTTCGGGAACGGCTGCTCGGCCAGCGGGACCAGCGACTGGATCTGGAGGCGGCCGCTGTTCTGCGAGGTGTACGAGCCGTAGCGGGCGCCGCCGCGCGGGGTCCGGTTCTCCTCCGGCTTCACCGTCACCCAGAGCGCGGCGTACGGGTCGGTGGCGCCGACCACACGGGAGTCGCCGATCCGGACGTTGACCCCCTCCAGGGACTCGAAGTAGTCGAGGGCGTAGCGCCGCGGGTCGAGGGTCAGCCCGTTGACGCTGCCGGCCGCCGCCGGGTCGCCCGCCGGGGCGTACGCCGCCGGAACGGTCCAGGCGGCGATCGTCACGGCCTCGGGCAGCGGGTTCCCGGAGGAGACCACGGTGACCGCGGGCCGGGAGATCTGGGTCAGCGACTGATTGCCGGAGGCGGTGCCGCCGGGTACGAACTCGGTCACGGTGCCGGAGACCAGCACCGAGTCGCCCGGCTTCACCGCGGGCGTCGAACCGGAACCGGTGAAGACGAACATGCCCTCGCTGGTGGCGGCCCGGCCGTCGCCCTCCGGGTCCTGGAACCAGAAGCCGCGGGACGAGCCGTACGCCCGGACCCCGGTGACGATGCCCGGCACATCGGCGACGGGCTGCCCCGCCAGCGGGGAGATCCGGGTGGTGCCCTGGATGTCGTGGATCCGGACCGCCGCGGCGGCCGCGCCGGAGCCGGTGGCCGCGGTCGCGGCCGGGGTGGCGGCCAGCAGGCCCGCGGCGAGGGCGGAGGCGACGACCGCGGCGACGGCGGCCGGTCTCGGGACGAGGGTGGAGGAACGCATCGGGAAACTCCCCGGGTCGGGACGGCGAGGACGGAAGGGCCGCCCGGCGCGGGCGCCGGGCGGAGCGGTCCAACGGTTCTGCGGCTTGCTGTTCTGCGGTGTTCTGCGGTGAAACGTTTCGGACGCAGAGCGCGCCGCAACGGCTCTACGCGCGTCAATCTCCGTGCTGTGCCAGGTACTTGTCAAGGGCGTCCGGATGCACGGAGAGCGGCGGGCGGGCGAAGGGGAGGTGCGGCGGGCGCGGAACCGGAACAGGAGCCGGTGGTTCCGGGGCAGTCGGTTCCGGACCGGAACCCGGCGGGACGGGCCCACCGGCGCCGCGACCGGCGGAAATACGTCTACGCTGGGGGTCGCCGCCGGGGCCGCGCCCGGACCCCGTACGCCTTCGAGGAGAAGCAGCCGATGTCCCAGGACCGTCCCACCCTGCCGCCCGTACGGCTGCTTTCCGACGCGGAGCTGGCGCGGGACGCCCTCGCTTCCCCGCTGCTCTCCCGGGCCGTCCGGCTCGCCCGCTGGGCCGGACCCGCCACCCGGGTCGGTGCCGGCGGTGAACTCGCCGACGATCTGCTGCCCGCCGCGGCCGCGGAGATCGGCCTCCAGCCCGACGAGGACGGCCAGGCGTACGCCAGCGAGGCCTGGCGCGCCGCGGTCGACGCCGGTCTGGTGGCCGCCGAGGACCCGGACGACCAGACCGAGTACGGCACCGCCGGGCCCGGCGAGAACCTGGCGCTGATCGCCTCCGGCGCGCCGCAGGACGTGCTCGCCGTCTGGCTGGAGACCCTGGAGGCCGCCCACGCCGACGCCATCGCGCCGCTCCTGGACGACCTCGCGGACCTGGTCGGCGAGGACGGGGACATCGACTACGGCGCGCTCGACTGGGACCCGGAGGGCGAGGCCGAGTTCCTCGACGGCGTCCTCGGCAACCTCTATCTGCTCACCCTCTCCGAGGGCGGCTCGGGCGAGGAGCCGGTGCCGCTGCCCGCGCTCGCCGCGTCGATGATCGTCCCGGACGATATGGGGGAGCCCACCGACGACGTGCTGGAGCAGGTCTCGACCGCGATGATGCGCCTCGACGACCAGTTCCGGCTGCTGGAGGGCGTCGGCCTGGTCGAGTACCAGCCCGTCGACGAGGCCCTGATGGCCGAGGCGGGCGACTCCGGCGCCGAACTCGACGACGAGGACGTCTCCCGGTACGGGCTGGTCCGGCTGACCCCGCTCGGGCTCTACGGCATCCGGGCCCGGCTGCTGGAAGCCGGTGTCGACGCCCCCGTCGTCGGCGAACTGGCGGGCAAGGGCGCGGACGTCCTCCTCGACGGCCTCGCCCACTACCCGGAGGCGGCCGCCCGCGCCGAGACCGAGCACTGGCTCGCCCGCCACGCGCCCGCCGACGCCACCCGCGAACTCCTCGCGGCCGCCCGCGGCGCCGACGAGGGCGCCCCGCTGCGCCGCCTCCGCTGCCAGCAGGCCCTGACCCTGGTCGGCCCGGCCGGCGAGCCCGAGGTCCGCGCGGTCCTCGCCGACCCGGAGCTGGGCGGCCTGGCCCGCGTCTGGCTCGCCGAGCGCGGCGCGTCCGACGTCCCGCCGCCCACCGAGGCGCTGGTGTTCTGGCTCTCCATCGACACCATCGCCGCCCAGCTCGACGCGGGCGGCGAACTGGAGGACATCCAGGCCCTGCTCTCCGAACTGACCGGCCGCCACAGCGGCTTCGTCGACGCCGCCTGGCGCGTCGACCACCCCGCCACGGCGGACGTCCTGGACGCGATGGGCCGCCTCCACCCGGAAAAGCGCGTGGCGAAGGAGGCCCGCAAGGCCGCGTTCCGGGCACGGTCGCGGCAGGGGTGACCTTGCTGGGGGCGGGGTGCCGAGCCCGGTCCGCGCCCCAGCAGTCCAAGACTTCCGCGCCCGGGTACGGCTCTTGAGCGGCGCGGTGTCAGGCGGTCTGCGCCAGGAAGTCCCGGACGACGGGCACCGCTGCGTGGGCGGTCAGCCGGGTGCGGAGGTCGGTGAGGCCGGCCGTGCCGCGGGCGGAGGAGACGCCGCCCAGGTAGTCGACGGCACGGCGGGCGGT
>NZ_JBSFNQ010000167.1:0-7990 GCF_053981115.1 Streptomyces sp. NPDC003691
GGGCCGTCCGGCGGGATATCCGGTACGGGACGCCTGCGGCGGGCCCGGGGTGCCGAAGGTGCGGGGAGTCCGCAGGGACGCCCCGGCCCGGTTGGCGTGCGGGGCGGCGTGCCCGTCCGGGAAGGCCCGGCGCGGCGTTCGCCCGATGAAGGCCCGGGGGAATCCGCCGGAAGGCCCCGGGCCCGGAGAACGGCCGTCCCGGGTGCCGGGTGCCGGGACCCGGGTTGTGTACGTCCGTCACAGCGAACGAAGGAGCAGGGATGCCCGGACGGTTCGGCCGGCTCGTGTTGGACCGCCCGTGGCGGGTGATCGGGGCGGCCCTGGTGCTCCTCGCCGTCGCCGGAGCCTGGGGCGCCGGGGCGGTCGGTGAACTCAGCCGCGGGTTCACCAACCCCGGCAGCGAATCCGCCCGGGCCGCCGAACGCATCGACCGCGAACTCGGGCCCCACCGCTCCGACATCCTGGTGCTCTACTCCTCGCGGACCGCCATCGCCGACGAACCGGCCGTCCGGGAACAGGTCCTGGCGAAGGCCCGCGAGCTGCGGCAGCGGCCCGAGGTGGCCCGGGTGGAGACCGCCTACGACACCCGCTCGTCCGCGCTCGTCTCCTCCGACCGGTACGCCCAACACCTGGTCGTCACCCTCCGCGGCCGCGATATGGAAGCTCGGGCCGACGGGTTCCGGCGTATCGAGGGCGCGCTGGCGATACCGGGGCTGACCACCCGCACCGGCGGCACCGAGGCCGTCGAGGCCGCGGTCAACGAGCATGCGGACGGCGATCTCGCCGTCGCCCAGGCGGTCACCCTGCCGGTGCTGCTGCTGCTCCTGGTGGCCGTCTTCGGCGCCGTGGCCGCTGTGACCCCGCTGGTGCTCACGATCATGGCGGTCTGCGGCGCCTTCGCGGCCGTCCGGCTGCTCACCCTCGTCACCGAGGTGTCGATTTTCACGGTGAACATCGTGGTGCTCCTCGGGCTGGGGCTGGCCGTCCTCTACTCGCTGACCGTCCTGGCCCGCTTCCGCGAGGAGCGGGCCGGCGGCGCCCCGCCCCGGGAAGCACTCGCCGCCACCCTGCGGACCACCGGCCGGACCGTCGCCCTCTCCGCCCTGGCCGCCGCCTCCCTGCCGGCCGCCCTGCTCCTCTTCCCCCAGCCGTTCCTGCGCTCGATGGGCTACGGGGGCGTCGCCGTCGCACTGTTCGCCGCGCTCGCGGCCCTGACCCTGCTGCCCGCGCTCCTCGCCGTCCTGGGCGGGCGGGCCGACACGGGCCGGATCCGGATACGGCGAGGAGCGCGGGGCACCGGGGCGGACTCCGGGCCGTGGGCGCGGCTCGCCCGTGCCGTCGGCCGCCGCCCCGTTCCGTACGCCCTTGTCCCGGTGGCGCTGCTGGTCCTGCTCGCCGCCCCGGCCGCCGGCGCCGTCTTCAGCGGGCCCGACGAACGCGTGCTGCCCGCGGGCACCGAGAGCCGTACGGTGGCCGAGCGGATCCGCAGCGGCTTTCCCGGCGGGGACCCGGACACCGTGAACGTCCTGGTGTCCGGCGCGGCACCGGCCGCGACGGCCGCGTACACCGAGCGGGTACGGAAGGTCCCCGGGGTCACCCTGGCCGAACCGGTGGCGCGGCGCGGCCAATCCACCCTGCTCCGGGTGCACTACACCGGGGAGTCGACCTCCGGCGCCGCCCGCGCGCTGGTGCGGAAGGTGCGCGAGGTGCCGCCGCCCCCGGGCGGTGAGGCGCTGGCCGGGGGAGTGACCGCGGAGTTGGTGGATCTCCACGACGATATGGGCCGGATCCTGCCCCGGGCGCTGCTGCTGGTGGCCGGGGCGACCTTCGCCGTAGCGCTGTTCGCCCTCCGGTCGCTGCGGGCGGCGGCGCTGTCCGTCGCCGCCGGAGCGCTCTCCGCCGCCGCCGCGGCGGGCGCCGTGGTCCTGGTCTTCCAGAGCGAACCGCTCTCCGGCCCCCTGGACTTCACCCCTACCGGGGCCACCGACGCCATCCGTCCCGTACTGGTACTGGCCGTCGGGTACGCACTCTCGGCAGCGTCCACGGTGGTCCTGCTGGCCCGGGTCCGGGAGGAGCGGCTGCGGACCGGCGACCCGGCGGCGGCGGTGACGGCCGGGCTGCGCCGGACCGGTCCGGTCACCACCGCGGCGGCACTGGCGCTGCTGGTCATGGTCTCCGGGTACGCCGTCAACAGCGTGTCGATGGTGAAAGTCATCGGTGTCGGACTGGTCGTGGCCCTGGTGGCGGACACCGTCGTACGGGCCCTGGTGCTGCCCGCCGTCCTGCGGCTCACCTGCAGGGCGCCCCGGGAGCCCGGCGTACCGGGCCCCCGGGGCACGGTCAGCGGGCCGCCCGCACCGCGCTGAGCAGCAGGAGCGTGCCGGGCTCCCGCCGCGCCGTCACGGTGAGCCCGGCATCCCGCAGCCAGCCTTCGACCTCGCCGTCCGCGAAGGTCCGCACCGTCAGCCGCCGCTGGAAAAGGGCGTGGACGGGATCGGCGGCCGTACGGAAGGTCAGCAGGGTGAACGTACCGCCGGGGCGCAGACAGCGGCCCGCCTCGGCGACGGCCCGCGCCGGATCGGGCAGGGCCTGAAGGGTGTTCCACAGGACGGCCGCGCCCAGGGAGGCGTCCGCGAACGGCAGGTCCCCGGCGTCCCCGGCGATCCGGACGGTGTCCGGGAGGGACCGTCCGAGCAGGCCGAGCATCGTGGGCGAGCGGTCCAGCGCGACGATCCGCTCCTGGCCGAACGCGGCGGCGAGCACGGCGGTCCAGCGGCCCGGCCCGCAGCCCGCGTCCAGCACCGGCCCGGCGACCGGCCGCACCTGTTCGCGGAGGAAGGCGTCCTCCCCGGCCGGGGTGAGGGCGCCGTCCCAGTTGCCGCCGGTGAGCCGGAGCACCGCGGGGCGGAGCATCCGCTCGTAGCGGGCGGCCGGGGCCCAGGACACCGCCTCGCCCGGTCCGGTGTCGGAGCCCAGGTCCAGAAAGCCGCCGGACTCCGGGTAGACGGACGCGCAGCCGGTGCAGCGGACGCGTCCGCCGCCGTCCTCCAGGGGCGACCGGCAGGACGGGCAGCGCAGGGCGGCGGTCAGCCCGGACCGGGCCGCGGCGGCCGCCCCGGCGGGCGCCCGGGGCACGGCCGGGGCCCGGACCGCGGGCTCTCCGAGGTCCGGGCCGAGCCCGTGCTCGGCGGTCCACAGGGCCTTCGCCCCGGCGTAGGCGTGCAGGGTCCGGGTGTCGTTCTGCCAGGTGGCCGCGGCCGCACCGGCGGGCAGGGTACGGACCCATGCCAGATGCCGGTCGCTTTCCTCCTCGTCCAGGGACCAGGCCAGCGGTGCGGGCCAGACCCGTCCGATCACCGGGCGCCGCGGGTCGAAGGCGCTCAGCGAACGGTCCAGCCGGCTCCGTTCGTCAGGGCTCGGGCGGGGGCAGTCGGAGGCCGCGCTCGGGCGGGGAGTGCTGGACGGCGAGTCGGGGCCTGGGCCGCCGGAGGCCCCGCTCGGCCCCGGGCCGTCGGAGGCCGTGCTTGGGCCGGGCCCGCCGGAGGCCGCGTCCGGGCGGGGAGTGCTGGACGGCGAGTGGGGGCCTGGGCCGCCGGAGGCCCCGCTCGGCCCCGGGCCGTCGGAGGCCGTGCTTGGGCCGGGCCCGCCGGAGGCCGCGTCCGGGCCGGGGCCGTCGAGGGCTGTGCCCGGGCCGGGCCCGTCGAAGGCGGCGAGGATCCGCCGCCGGTCGTCCGGGAAGTGCCCGAGGAGATAGAGCAGCGCCCGCAGCAGGGGCCGGCCGGCCCCGGGCACGAGTGCCAGGTAGCCGTCCAGCCCCTTCCGCAGGGCGGTGGTGACCGCGGGGTCGCCGGTATCGGCGAGCAGCCCCAGCGCGAGCACCAGATGCGGCTGCCGGAAGGCGGGGGCGGTGGGCAGCGCCGTGGTCAGCCGGGCCACCGCCGCGGCCCCCGGGGCACTGTCCCCGCCCCGGCTGCCGCCCCCGCCGCCGTTCTCGCTTGCTCCGCCGCCGTCCCCGAGCAGGTCGGACAGTGCGCGGAGTGCACCGGGCAGCCGGTCGGCGGGGGCCGAGCACAGCTCGTCGATCCGTTCGGGGACCACGGGTCCGCCTCCGTTCTCAGCTGCCGATGCTCTGCGGGAACCGGAACTGGTTGTCGGGGTCGTACGCCTTCTTGACCTCGGTCAGCCGGGCGTAGTTGGTGCCGTGGTAGGCGTGCCGCCAGTCCGCCAGATCGGGGTCCGGGGTGTTGACGTAGCAGTGGCCGTTGGAGTGCGGGTCGATGATGTCGAAACCGCGGTCCACCCAGGCCCGGGCGGCGGCCTCGGCCTCCTCGCCGGCCGGCGGATGGTCGCCGCTGAGGGCGAACTTGGCCAGCAGTTCGGTGTCCCGGTGGACATACGCGGTCGCGTCCGGGGCCAGGTCGTTGATGGCCCCGCCCAGAGCGTGGTACGCGAAGTACCGCAGCTCACCCGCCCGCCGGTCGGCGTCGAAGGCCGCGAGGGCGTCGGCGAGCGCGGTGTCCGGCAGCGGGGCGCCCAGCAGCCGGTGCCGCTCCCGGATGAAGCCCTGGCGCGGCAGTTGCGCCTCGGGGTTGTCGCCGACCCGGCGGCGCTGCCGGGGCGACATCCCCTCCGTACGGAAGAGCTGCATCATCGCGTCGGCATACGGCAGTTCGTCCTGTACGCCGGGGAGCTGCGGCGCCGCCCCGGGGGCGGCGAACAGTCCGGAGAGCGCCTTCTCCGCCTCGGCGCGCGGCCCGAGATACGCGCCGATCATCATCACCATCGGGACCGCCGACGGGTCCGCGTCGGGCAGGAAGACACCGACCTCGGCGCAGATCTCGCGCGGGGCCGCGGCGATCCACCGCGGCCACTGGGTGAGGACGTCCAGCGCCTGGTCCCAGCCCCACATCACGGTGAAGTTCGTCATCAGCGGCACCTGCGTCGGACGTACCTCGAAGTCGGTGACCACGCCGAAGTTCCCGCCGCCACCGCCGCGCAGCGCCCAGAACAGCTCGGGCTCCTCCTCGGCGGAGCAGCGCACCGCCCGGCCGTCCGCGAGGACCACCCGGGCGGACACCAGCCGGTCGCTGGCCACCCCGTACTTCCGGGCCTGCCAGCCGTTGCCGCCTCCGGAGAGATAGCCGCCGGCGCAGACGCTCGGGCAGATACCGGTGGCGACCTGGAGGCCGTGGGGCGCGAGGGCGTCCACGACGTCCACCGACTGGGCTCCGGGGCCGATCCGGACCGTCGGGCCGGTGGCCACGACATGGTCCATCCGCGACAGGTCCACCACCAGACCGGGCGTGGTGGACCAGCCCGCGAAGGAGTGGCCGCCGCTGCGCGCCACCGCGTGGACACCGTGCTCCCGGGCGAACGCCAGACAGGCCCGGACGTCCGATTCGGCGGCGCAGTAGGCGATGGCCCCGGGCCGTACGGTGTCGTACTCGGCGAGCTGGAGCTGCCGGGCCGTGTCGTAGGCGCCGGCGCCGGGCAGGACCAGATCGCCGCGGATCAGTGAACCCAGCGTCCCCCAGTCCACGTTCTTCCCCTCGGTTGCGATGTCGTGCATGTCGTCCTCTCGTACGCGCGGATGGTCCGTGTGTGTGCTGTCGGGTGTGCTCTCGGGTGCCCTGTCGTGCGCTCGGCCCGCACGGGCTCCGTGTGCGGCCGGGGCCGTACGGGCGGGGTCGGGCGTGGGGGATGTGCGGTCAGGCGGCGAAGCGGCCGACGGCGACGAAGGCCGCCAGCGCCGTCAGGACGACGTTGTCCCGGACCGGCTCGCGGCGCCGCCGGTGGACGAGGCCCGCGGCGATCTGGAGGGCCGTGAGCCCGGTCGCCGCGAGCGGTGTCAGGACCGGTGCGACGCCGGTCAGCCAGGGGAGTACGAGGCCGATACCGCCCAGTACCTCCAGCGCCCCGATCGCCTTGACGGCTGCGGGGGAGTAGTCGTTCATCCAGGCGAGGGCCTCGTGTCTGAGCATGCTGTCCCGGCTGCGGATCACCTTCGTCAGCCCGGCCGTCAGATAGAGCAGGCCGAGCCCGCCGGAGACCAGCCACAGTGCCGTGTCCACCGTCAGGCCCCCGTTCCCGGGCCGCTGCCGCCGCCGGTCCGGTCCGCCGGGCGGCGGAGGTACCGGGCGACGAGGAGTTCGTCGAGCGACCAGCGGCGGGCGGTGAACCCCAGGGCCACCGAGACGGCCGCCAGCACCAGGACGTACTCGTAGCCGCCGCGTTCGGCCCAGAAGCCGTTCGCCTCGTGGACGTAGAACAGTGCGCCCAGGGTCACGGTCGCGAACAGCGCCCCGACGACCGGCAGCGCGAGTCCGACGATGAACGCGCCGCCGCCGACGACCTCGACGAGGGCGGTGAACCAGAAGGCGACCTCCGGCAGCGGGATGTCGAATCTCTCGAACGACTCCGGGCCCTGGTCGGCGTGTTCGAGCTTGAGCTTGCCGTGGGCGATGAACACGATGCCCAGGACCACCCGGGCCACCAGCAGGGCGGCCGCGCGTATGTTCTCCACAGGGGTACTCCTTGAGTGGGGGCTTTCCGGACCGGGGCCGGGGAGCCCGGCGGGATCCGGCGGGGACTGCGGGATCCGGAGGGGGACGGCTTACGGGATCCGGGCGGGACGGCAGGGCACGCGAGCCCGGCAAGATCCGAAAGAGACGGCCTAGAACGGGTACTGCGGCGCGGTTTCGCGCACGGTCAGCCACTGCCATTCGGTGAACTCGTCCCAGCTGTGCCCGGCGCCGAAGCGGGTGCCGTTGCCCGAGGCGCCGCGGCCCCCGAAGGGCACGAAGGCGTTGTCGTTCACCGTCTGCCCGTTGATATGGACGATGCCGGTGCGCAGTCCGGCCGCCAGGGCCAGACCACGGGCCGCGGAACCCGTCTGGACGGCGGCCACCAGCCCGTACTCGCTGTCCCGGGCGACGGCCACGGCCTCCTCCTCGTCCGCCACGGTGATCACCGGGGCGACCGGGCCGAAGATCTCCTCCCGGAACGCGGGCATCTCGCGGGTGACCCCGGTCAGTACGGTCGGCCGGTAGAACGGGCCGTCGTGGGTGCCGCCGCACCGCAGGACGGCGCCCGCGGCGACCGAGTCCCGGACGATCCGGTCGATCCGGCGGAGCTGGTTCGCGTCGATCACCGGCCCCAGCGCGACGTTCCCGGCCGCCGGGTCCCCGACGGTCAGCCGCTCGGCCCGCCGCACCAGGCGCTCCGTGTACTCCTCGGCGGCCCCGGCCACCACGATGTGCCGGCCCGTCGTCATACAGACCTGCCCCTGGTGCAGGAAGGAGCCCCAGGCACCGGCGGAACTCGCGGCGTCGAGATCGGCGTCCGCCAGCACGATCAGGGCGTTGTTGCCGCCCAGTTCCAGCGAGACCCGTTTGAGGAGGCGCCCGGCGGTGGCGCCGACCTCGCGGCCGACCGCCGTCGACCCGGTGAAGGCGATCATGTCCGTGCCGGGGTCCTCGGTGAGCGCGGCCCCGGTGTCCGCGCCGCCCGGCAGCACATGCAGCAGCCCGGGCGGCAGTCCGGCGTCCTGGAAGAGCCGGGCGATGACGACCCCGCCGGAGACCGCGGTCCGCACATCCGGTTTGAGGACCACCGCATTGCCGAGGGCGAGTGCGGGGGCGAGTGCGCGTACGGCCAGCAGCAGCGGGAAGTTCCACGGGCTGATCACCCCGACCACGCCGACCGGTACCCGCCGGGCCAGGCTGCGCGAGCCGTCGTCGGACGGCAGCAGGGTGCCGTACGGGGCGGTGGGCAGGGCGGCCGCGGCCCATAACTCGTCCCGCACCGCCCGGAGTTCGGAGTCCGCCTTGGCCCGGGTGGCGCCGCCCTCGCGGACCAGCCAGCCGGCGATCTCCGCGGAGTGCCGCTCCAGTCCGGCCGCGGCGCGGCGCAGCACGGCGGCCCGCTCGGCCGCCGGGCGGTCCGCCCAGCCGGGCTGGGCGGCCGCCCCCGCGGCGACCGAGGTACGGAC
>NZ_JBSFNQ010000168.1:0-7921 GCF_053981115.1 Streptomyces sp. NPDC003691
GAGTTGATCCGCCGCAGCAAGGACGGATCTCCGCCGGTCAGCCGCCCCACCGTGTGTCCTTCCAGCCCTGGAACGACGGCCGCGACGCCTGCCAGGTCTCACCCGCGAGCGCCCCCCGTACGGTGACCGTCGGCGCCACCGACCACCTGGACGCCGAGACCGACTTCAGCAACTTCGGCCCGTGCCTGTGGCTCTACGCGCCCGGTAAAGCCGTCATGTCGGCCAAGCTGGGCGGCGGCAGCACCGCGCTCGACGGTACGTCGATGGCCAGCCCTCATGTCGCCGGAGTCGCCCTGCTCTACAAGGCCGCCAACCCGGGCGCCGCCCCAGAGCAGATCGCGAACTGGCTGTCGCTCCAGTCCACCAAGGACATCCTGACCGTCAGCAAGACCTCACCCAACCGGCTGCTCTACACCGGCGGACTCTGACTCCTTCCGCCATGCGGTGCCGCCGGTGCCTCCCCTGAGTTCCACCGGCGGCACCGGCGACAGTTCGGGCCGCTTTCCCGACCGGACGAAATCGACATGTGCGTCGCACATGGCAGGAGCGGTATAACCGTCGCTGCCCGCGAGTATCACCTCGGTCCAGCCGCTGGTATCCACGGCGTACGCGGCGGTACAGATCACCTGCCAGACCGCGGTGTCGGAGAGGCCGGCGATCTCGAACGGAATCTTGACCACGATCCGTTTGTCCATCAGCGCTGCCATCAGCTTGTCGTGCTGCACCTCGGGTATCTCGCTGCGCAGTCCCGTGCCGCGCTCCATTGCGGTGGGGCCCGCGGACAGGGCGCGCAGAGCCGCCTCGACCGGTGCGTTGGGCAGGATCAGCCGCTCCTTCGACGGGCGCGCCCGGTAGACCGGGACCAGTGCCTTGTCCTCCGACTCCAGGAAGACCAGCAGCCACTGGTCGCTCCCCGCCCAGGGGATCGTCCCCGGGCCGCCCGACTCGATGGGGTCGGTCGCGGTGATACCGCACCCCGACAACAGAGCGGCGGTCAGCGCCAGAGCCCCCGCCCGCCGCCCGGCCCGCCCCCGCGATCCGGCGGCTCCCATTACTCCGCCTCCCGGGACCGCTCCCGCGGCCCTCCGTCGAGCGGCATCACGACGGTGAAGACGGCGCCCCGGCCGCCGGTCCCGTTCGCCGCGCCGATCGTGCCCCCGTGCAGCCGTACGTTCTCCGCGGTGATCGCCAGGCCCAGCCCGCTGCCCGCCGATCTGGTCCGGGCCGCGTCCGCCTTGAAGAACCGGTCGAAGACCCGCGGCAGGACGGCCGGCGGTATTCCCGGCCCGCCGTCGGCGACCTCCACGACCAGCGACGGCGTACCGTCGTCCGCGGTGTCGCGGCGCAGGGTCACCGTCACCGGGTCCCCGCCGTGCCGCAGTGCGTTGCCCACCAGGTTCGCCGTCACCACATCGAACCGGCGCGGGTCCAGCCGGGCCCGGATCCCGTCCGGGAGCCGGGTGCCGACCTGCCCGGTCCAGTGCCGGTTCGCCAGGGTCCGGCGGATGGCCTCGGCGACGTCGACCTCGTCCGAGTTGAGTTCGGCGGCCCGGGCGTCGAAGCGGGAGATCTCCATCAGATCCTCCACCAGGACGGCCAGCTTCCCCGTCTCGGTGCTGATCAGCCGGACCGCGCGGGCGGTGTCCGGGTCGAGCGCGGCGGCGTCCTCGTCCAGGACCTCCGTGACCGCCAGCATCCCCGCCAGCGGGGTGCGCAGCTCGTGGGAGACGTCGGAGGCGAACCGGCGGGCCCGTTCCTCGGCCTCCCGCAGCTCCGTCACCGAACGCTCCAGCCCGGCCGCCGTCTCGTTGAATGTCCGGGCGAGATCGGACAGCTCGTCCCGCCCCCGGACCGTGATCCGGGCATCGAGCCGTCCGCTGCCCATGCTCAGAGCGGCCCGCCGCAGCTCCCGTACCGGGCGCAGCACACTCCGGGCCGCCAGCAGCGCCGGTACGAGCGCGACCGCCAGACCCGGTACGGCTCCGTTGCGGGCGGCCGTGACGAGCGCTTCGATCTGCATCCGTTCTTCGTCCAGCGCCAGGACGGCGTAGAGCACCAGACCCGAGTCGAGCGTCATACCGGGCTGGGCCTTCAGCAGCACGGGCATGCCGACCGCCAGATACGGCCGGCCGTCCTTGACTACCCGCTGGAACGCGCCGTACGGAAGGCTCTTGACCCGCTTGCGCAGCTCGGGGGTGACCACGGTGGACACCGGGCTGGTGCCCGAGGAGACCCGGACGTTCGTCCCGTACTCGGCGAAGACGTGCCATGGCCGGGGCTTGCCCAGCGCGGCCAGCTCCTGGAGGTACTTCTGGAGCTCGCCGGGCTGCACGGGCAGCAGGGAGGGATGCCGGCCGATATGGTCGCGGAACGAGGCCACGGCGGTGTCCTGCGTCGCGTGCAGCACCGAGTTGCGGGCCTCGCGGTAGGTGAGCGCGGCGGTGGAGCCCGCGGTGACGAGCGCCACGAACAGGAAGGCGAACACCAGCCGGGTCCGCAGCCCGAGCCGGGCCCGGAACCGGCGCCCGCCGGACCGTTCCGCACGCCGGTGTCCCGCGCGCAACCGCCCTGCCCGGTTCCGTACCGCCGCGGATTCCGCCGCGGGCTCCGGGCCGTCCGCCGTCTTCCGGGCGCGCCGCCGCAGCCGTGCCGCGGGACCGCTCACAGCGGGCCGAAGCGGTAGCCGAAGCCCCGCAGCGTCTGGATGTAGCGGGGCGCCCCCGGCAGATCCTCTATCTTGTTGCGGAGCCGCCGTACACACGCGTCCACCAGCCGGGCGTCCCCGTGGAAGCTGTGCTCCCACACATGCTCCAGCAACTGCTGACGGCTGAACACCTGCTCCGGCGCCGCGCTCAGGTGCAGCAGCAGCTTCAGTTCGGACGGTGCCAGCTCCAGCGGACGCCCCGCTTTGGCGACGGTCAGCCCGGCGCGGTCGAGCGTCAGCTCGCCATGGCGTTCGACCGCCGGACGCCCGGCGCCCGGCGCCTCGATCCGCCGCAGCACCGCCCGGATCCGGGCCTCGATCACCTCGGGGCGGGCCGGTTTGACGATGTAGTCGTCGGCGCCCGCCTCCAGCCCGATGACGATGTCGAAATCGTCGCCGCGGGCCGTCAGCATGATGATCGGCAACTGTCCGGCCGCCCGGATCCGGCGGCATACCTCCACCCCGTTGACCCCGGGCAGCATCAGGTCCAGCAGCACCAGATCCGGCCGGAACTCCGGCAGGGCGGCCAGCCCTTCCTCCCCGGTGGCGGCCGTCCCGACCTCGTGGCCGCGCCGCCGCAGCCCCAGCTCCACCCCCTCGCGGACCGACGGATCGTCCTCGATGAGCAGTACGCGTGGCATCACAACTCTCTTTCGGTCCGTCCGGGCGCGGTCAGCCGCGCGCGGGCCGTCTGCGCAGTCGTCGTACGGCGCCGGAGACGGCGGCGTCGAGTTCGGTGAGCCGCAGCGGCCGGGCCAGCGCCACAAAGACCGTGCCGATCACCACGCCGCCGGCGAGGCCCGCGAGGGGCGCCCCGGCCGCGTCCTGCACCAGCCGTGCCGTCGGATACCCGAGGCCCGCGGCCGGTACCGCAGCCACCAGCAGCCGGCCGACCGCCCCGGCGGAGGCCGAGCGCCGCAGCGGCTCCGGACGGCCTCGCCGGGACCGGCGGGAGTGCCGTCCGCGCTGCCCCGGCACCACGGCCGACGGCGTCAGCAGCCTGCGCCGCAGCACCAGCGCGGTCACCACCCAGCCCGCCAGCAGCGCCGCCGAGTACGCACCGGCCAGACCGGTGACCACCCACCGGGCCGGAAGCAGCAGATACGCCACCACCGCGAGCCCCGCGTTCACCGCCACGATCACCAGATTGAGCAGGAACGGCGTCCGGGTGTCGGAGAGTGCGTAGAAGGCCCGGGAGAGCACGTACTGGCCGGAGAAGGCGACCAGCCCCGGGGCGAAGGCCATCAGGATGCCCGCCATCAGCGCCACATCGCCGGGATCGGTCTGCCCGTAGCCGTACACCACGGTCATCACGGGATGAGCCAGCGCCAGCAGGGCACAGGCGGCCGGCACGATCATCGACGCGCTGGTCCGCAGCGCGTAGGAGACATCGCGGCGCACTGCCGCCGGGTCGCCGTCGGCGGCCGCCCGGCTCATCCGCGGCAGCAGCGCGGTGACCAGGGAGACCGTGATGATGCCGTGCGGGACCGCCCAGAGCGTATAGGCGTTGGTGTACGCGCTGAAGCCGGCGCCGCCGTCGATGC
This sequence comes from Streptomyces sp. NPDC003691, assembly GCF_053981115.1. Classification (NCBI taxonomy): domain Bacteria; kingdom Bacillati; phylum Actinomycetota; class Actinomycetes; order Kitasatosporales; family Streptomycetaceae; genus Streptomyces; species Streptomyces sp. NPDC003691. Next base: position 4,249 of record NZ_JBSFNQ010000168.1, read on the forward strand.
CCTGCTCCGCCGCGCGGCGTCCGGCCATCGTCGCCAGCCGGGTCACCACCCAGTAGGCCGCCTGGTTGGAGAGCACCAGCAGCACCAGCCAGCCCGCCGCGCGCAGCGGCCGCGTCAGCCCGCTGCCCCGCCAGTCGAACCGCGGCCGCCAGCGGAAACCCGCCCGGCGCAGCGACGGGGCGAGCGCCAGCGCCTGGAGCGCGATACCGGCCGTGGTGCCCCAGCCCAGCAGGGCCCGCTCCGCGGCGCTGAGCGTGCCGCCGTCGCCGGTCAGCAGGTACAGCCCGAACACGGAGATGACGACGAGGTTGTTGAGGACGGGGGTCCACATCATCGCGCCGAACCGGCCGCGCGCGTTCAGCACCTGCCCGAGCACCGTGAACAGCCCGAGGAAGAAGATCTGCGGCAGGCAGTAACGGGCGAAGGCCACCGTCATCTCCGCCTGCGCGCCGCTGTAGCCCGTGTACACCGCCACGATCTGCGGGGCGGCGGCGACCGCGGCGCCCGTGATCACCAGCAGGGCGACGGCGCACACCGTCAGCAGCCGCTGGGTGTACGCGATGCCGCCGTCCGCGTGCTCCTTGGCGGCCCGGACCAGCTCCGGTACGAAGACCGCGTTCAGCGCCCCGCCGACCAGCAGCATATAGAGGATCATCGGTACGGCGTTGGCCACCGCGTAACCGTCGGCGGTCAGCCCGATGCCCAGCGCCGCGGCGACAACCGCCGAGCGCACGAAGCCGGTGGCCCGGGAAACCATCGACCCGGCCGCCATCAGGGCCCCGCTGCGCGCCACCGACGGGGCCTTCGGCTCCCCCTTACCGTCCTGCTGCCCGCCCGCCGGATCCGGTGGCGCGGGCGCGGCGGCGGGCGCCGGGCTCACCGGCGCGCCAGATATGCCTGGAACGCCCGGTACAGCGTCTGGTTGGCGGCCCCGCCCAGCGGTTTCTCCCATTCCCCCAGCGTTTCCACGACCTGCCCCCCGGTGCCGAGCTTCCAGCGCAGAAGCCCGTAGGAACGGTCCGAGGGGTCGAGTGTGGAGGGTACCCCGCGCATGTCGTACACCTGTGCGCCGGATGCATGGGCGTCCATCAGCATCCGCCACTGGAGGGCGTTGGAGGGGCGGACCTCGCGGCGGTGGTCGGCGGAGGCGCCCGTCTGGTACCAGACCCGCCGTCCGACGGTCACCAGGGTGTGCGCCGCGAGGATTTCGCCCCGGTGGCGGGCCAGATAGAGCTTCATCCGGCCCGGCTCCTCGGCGTTCAGCGCCGCGTACTGGCGCTGGTAGTACGCCAGGGCCCGGCCCAGCCGGAAGCCGTCGCGCCGCTCGGTCACCCCCAGCAGTTCGAAGAAGTGGGGCAGCTCGGCAGCGCTGCCGACGACCACCTCCACCCCCTCCCGGCGGGCCCGCCGCACATTGCGCCGCCACTCCTGGTTCAGCCCGTCCCAGACCTCCTCCGGCGAACGCCCGGCCAGCGGCACCCGGAAGACATGGCGGGGCTGGGCGTCGCCGTCCTCGGCCCCTCCGCAGCGGCGCCAGCCCCGGGCGCGCAGCCGCTCCGCCACCGCCGTACCCAGCGGGTCGACCTCGCAGTCGAGTACGTCGGCGAGCTTCCGCCCGGCCCCGGCACCTGCCTTCAGGGCCGGGCCGCTCCAGGTCCGGTACGCGGGCGAAGGACCGATGCGTACGGCGAAGACCCCCGCCCCGCGCAGATGTTCCAGCAGCGGGTCGAGCCAGGAGTCCGGCTCCGGGTCCGACCAGTCCGCGACCGGCCCCTCAGGCAGATAGGCGAAGGAGCGGCGGGTCCCGGGCAGCTGCCGCAGCAGCACCAGGGCGACCCCGGTCAGCCCCGCGGCGCCCGCCGACGGATCCGGCCCCCAGCCCAGCAGCAGGGAGCGCCACCCCTCCTTCACCTCGGCCCAGGAGGGGCACTGGAGAAAGGCGGCACCCAGCGCCGCACCGCGCCCGGAGGCGAGGAACGCCCGGTAGACCGCCGCGTCCACGGGAGCGAGCCGGGTGCGCGGGTTTCCGGAGTCCTGCAGTCCGCCCCGGCCTGTCACAAGAAGCGCTGACACAGTGTGAGCCGCCTTCCGCTGGTCGTCCTGGGCCCCGCCCACCGGCGGGACGCGAAGGATGCTCACAGCGGTCCATGACCGCACCGCGCGAGGAATGTGACGGAACGATGACCGTTCTTCATCAGTGCTCGTTACATCGGGCCCAGGTCGTTCACCTGGTGCTTTTCGGCGTTAGAGTCAGGGATGTCCCCCTGGAACGCTTGAGCGGTGGACGGGTGTTGCGGCCGTACCTGCCGCCGGCCCGCCCCGCACGCGCCACCGGGGCGGACGACACCGACATCCGCCGAACCCCGGATTCGCCCGCTCCGCCGGCCCCGCGCCGGTGGTCATGAATCCCCGCTCCCCACGGAGGACCCGTTGCGCCCGATATCCGCGCGCCCTGTTCGTCACCAGGCAACGCGTCTCGCGGTGGCGGCCGCCGTGCTCGCCCCTCTCGCACTGACCGGCTGCTCCTCCGACGGATCGGGTTCGGGCGGTGACGGCAAGTCGGGCTCCGCCAAGGCCGCGGACAAGCCGGCGACGGTATCGGTCACCCCCAGCGGAGAAGGGGTGAAGGCCGGCCAGCCCATCAAGGTCACCGCCCAGGGCGGCAAGCTGACCTCCGTACAGGTCAGCGACGGCAAGGGCGGCTCCGTCACCGGAAAGCTGTCGGCCGGCGACACCGTCTGGACGTCGGACCGCAAGGCGGGCGCCGATGTCTCCTACCAGGTCACCGCGGCCACCAAGACCGACGGCGGCACCACGGGCAGCGCCAAGGCGTCCTTCAGCACCGCCAAGGCCGAGAAGAAGAACCTCGTCACCTTCTGGCCCCTGAAGAACTCCACGGTCGGCATCGGCCAGCCGATCTCCCTCGTCTTCGACTACCCGGTCGCCGACCGGGCCGAGGTGGAGAAGGCCCTCAAGGTCACCACCTCCAACAACACCGAGGGCTCCTGGGGCTGGCTGAAGCACTACGACGGCAAGGACCGCATCGACTGGCGGCCCAAGGCGTACTGGAAGCCCGGCACCCAGGTCACCCTGGACGCCCCGCTCAACGGCATCGCCACCTCCGAAACCCGGATGTTCGCCCGCGACTACGCGATGAAGTTCACCATCGGCGCCGCGGAGGTCGTCAAGGTCGACCTGAACAAGAAGAAGCTCGTCCTGGAGCGCAACGGCAGCCCCGTCCGTACGATCCCGGTCTCCGGCGGCACCCCCGGCGGCGAGAAGCGGTCCTGGGGCGGAACAACGGTGCTCATCTCCAAGGAGGGCACCATCAACATGAACTCCGAGACCGTCGGCCTGGGCGACGCCTACAACAAGATGGTCGACTACTCGATGCGGCTGACCTGGTCGGGCATGTACGCCCACGCCGCGCCCTGGAACGGCGCGTACTTCGGCCGCGCCAACAAGAGCTCCGGCTGCATCGGCATGAGCACCGCCGAGGCCGCGTCCTTCTACAAGAGCGTCTCGGTCGGCACGCCCTTCGAGACCACGGGCCGCGACACCAAGGGCATCCCGGTCCACTCGGGCAGAACGGCCGCGCCACCCAGGTCAGCGCCGGCGCCATCACCCCGGGCAAGGCCTTCGGGGACGACCGCACCTGGCCCGCGGAGGCACC
>NZ_JBSFNQ010000169.1:0-7430 GCF_053981115.1 Streptomyces sp. NPDC003691
CTTGAGAGGACCGAGTTCCTCGGGTACGGGTCGGGTTTTGTAGGGAGCGGGCTGTCGCAAGGGGCCGGGGAGAGGCAACCAGGGGCGCGGGGAACGGCGCGCTCAGCCCGATTCGGGGCGCGGTCGACGGACGACAGCACATGGCACACGGGTGGTCACCCGGGGAGCCCGCGCGGCGGAGGGGCGCCCCGGGGGCGGGGCTCCTGGCCTCCAGGGGCGCGGCCGCCCCGGGGCGGGAAAGGCCGCCCCGGGGCCCGGCTCCACGGGTGGGCCCGGCGCCCTCGGGGTCAGGTGCTGCCCCGGCGGGGGCGGCGGCGGAGGGCGGGGACCGCCGGGGGGACCGGGGCCGTCGCCAGGAGACCCGCCAGTGCCGTCGGCGTCGGATGCCGGAACACGTCCCGCAGCGTCAGCTCACGCCCCAGCTCCGAGCGGACCCGGTTCAGCAGCCGGACCGCCAGCAGCGAATGCCCGCCCGAGCGGAAGAAGTTCGCGTCCTCCGTGACCTCCTTCCCGTCGAGGACCTCCCGGAACAGGTCCATCAGCAGCGGCAGCGGACCCGCCGGGGGCGCGGGCGGCGCGGGTGCCCCGGTGGCCGTGACGACCGGCGGGACCGCGTACTCCGGCAGCCGCTCCGCGGCCCAGGACTGGATGTCCCCCTCGGTGACCGGGCCCGTCAGCCGGGCCGTGAGACGCCCTTCGGCGACCGAGACCACGGCCTCCGTGACATCCGGGTGCGAGCCCAGCACGTCCCGGACGTGCCCGAGGTCGATCCGGTACCCCGCGACCGTCGCGTACGGGCCCCCGCCCGGCCCGCCCGCCCCGCCCGGCCCCGCGGGCAGCGCGCCGATCCGGGCCGACGGATCCGCCGCGAAGACCGCGAGCGCCCCGGTCAGCAGCGCGGCCAGCCGCCGCGCGCCGCCCTCGTCGTACAGGTCGGCGGCGTACTCCAGCACCCCGTCGAGCCCGTCGTGCCCCGCGCCGCCGGTCAGCGCGAACGTCAGATCCGCCTTTGCCGTCCGCGAGCCGTACGGCAGCGGCGCACCGGCCAGCGGCCCGCCCGCCCCGCCGTCCGTCCCGCCGCCGCCCGCGCCCTCCGGCTCGGGATCGACCCGCAGCATCACCTGCGCTAGCGGCTGGTGCGCCGACGAGCGGTGCGGGTTGAGCCGTTCCACGACCTGCTCGAAGGGGACGTCCTGGTGCGCGTACGCCGCGAGGTCGGCCGCCCGGACCCGCCGGACCAGCTCCGTGAAGGACGGGTCGCCCGAGGTGTCCGTACGCAGCACCAGCGTGTTGACGAAGAACCCGACCAGACCGTGCAGCGCCTCGTCGTCGCGCCCCGCGACCACCGTGCCGACCGCCAGGTCCGGCCCGGCACCGCAGCGGGCGATCACGGCCGCGAGGGCGGCGTGCACCACCATGAAGAGGGTGCTTCCGGTGGACCGGGCGATCCGTTCGAGACCTTCCCGTACCGGCCCGGGCACCGTGAATCCGGTGACCGCGCCCCGCCCCGAGGGCACCGGCGGCCGGTGCCGGTCGCCCGGCAGCTCGGTCAGCGGCGGCAGCCCGTCGAGGGTCCGCGCCCAGAAGCCGAGACCGTCCTCCCGCCATGTGCCGGACAGCTCCCGCTGCCAGAGGGCGTAGTCGGCGTACTGGACCGGCAGCGGCTCCCAGCCGGGCGCGCGGCCCGCGCGCCGCGCGTCGTAGGCGGTCTCCAGATCGCGCAGCAGCGGATCGAGGGACCAGCCGTCGGCCGCGATGTGGTGCAGCAGCAGGACCAGGGTCTGCGCGCCGGTGCCGCCGGAGGGCAGGAACAGCCAGGCACGGAACGGCAGATCGCGCGCCAGGTCGAAGACATGGCCCGCGGCCGCGTCCACGGCGGCCGCCGGATCCGCGGCGAAGCCGAGTTCGAGCTGCGGCCGGGCGTCCGCCAGGACGGTCTGGTACGGCTCCCCGCCCTCGGCGCCGTAGACGGTCCGCAGCACCTCGTGCCGTTCGGCGGTGTCGGCGAGCGCGGCGGCCAGCGCGGCCGGGTCGGCCGGCCGGTCCAGCCGCCGTACCAGCGCGATGTTGTACGTGGCGGACGGCCCGTCCAGCTGGTCGGTGAACCAGAGGCGGCGCTGTGCCGGGGAGAGCGGGATCCGCGCGGGCCGCCCGGCCCGGCGCAGCGGCGGCCGCCCGCCCCCGGCCGCCGGGCCCGCGGGCAGCCGTTCGTGCAGCGCCAGCGGTGTCGGGGCGAGGAAGAGGTCCCGGATCCCCGCCTCGACGCCGAGCGCCGTCCGGATCCGGTTGACCAGCCTGCTGGCGAGCCTGGAATGCCCGCCGGTACGGAAGAAATTGTCGTCGGGACCGGTTTCCGGCCGGCCCAGGACCTCCGCGAACAGCCCGCACAGCAGCGCCACCCGGGGATGCCCGGCAGCACCGGCCCCCGCCCCGGCGGGCGGCCTCGCCGCCGCTTCCACCGCCGCTTCCGCTTCCGCCGCCGCGAGGCGCTCCCGCCGGGCCGCGAACCCCGCGGCCTCCTCCGCGGTGACCAGCTCCAGCGCACCCAGCGGCCGCCCGGAACCGGCGGCGAACGCGGCGAGCGCCCGGGCGTACACGTCGAGCAGCAGTACGGCCGTCGGTTCGTCGAACACGTCCCGGGCATAGCCCAGCAGCAGCCGCAGCCCGCCGTCCGGCTCCTCCTCGCAGTGCAGGTTCAGATCGAACTTCGCCGCCCCCAGCTCGACGGAGCCCGCCTCGGCGGCCAGCGGGCCGAGCCGCACCGGACCGGAACCGGCGGCCGCGTCCGCGGTCCGTACGGTCAGCATCATCCGGAAGAACGGCTGCTCGCCCAGGGCCCGGCCGGACGCCGCGGCCAGCCGCTCCACCAGCAGTTCGAACGGCAGGTCCTGGTGGTCGAAGGCGGCCAGGTCGCCGTCCCGCACCCGGTCCACCAGCTCCGCCGCCGTCGGATCGCCCGAGGTGTCGGCCCGCAGCACCAGCGTGTTGACGAAGCAGCCCACGAGTTCGTGCAGGGCCTCGTCGGAGCGGCCCGAGACGGGGGTGCCGACGGCCGGGTCGTCGCCCGCCCCCGCCGCCGAGAGCGCGGCGGCGACGGCGGCCCGTACCACCATGAAGAGGCTGGCGTTCCGCTCCCGGGCGAGGGTGCCGAGGCCCCGGCCCACGGCCGGTTCCAGCCGGGCGGCGACGGTGCCGCCCCGGCCGGTGGGTTCGGCCGGCCGGGGCCGGTCGTACGGCAGCGCGGTCCGCTCCGGCAGTCCGGCCAGCGCCGTTCGCCAGTGCTCCAGCAGCGGCTCCGGATCGGCCAGCAGCTCCCGCTGCCACAGGGCGTAGTCCGCGTACGAGAGGGGCAGGGGCTCCCAGCCGGGGGCGCGGCCCGCGAGCCGTGCCGTGTAGGCGGTGTCCAGATCGCGCAGCAGCGGGTCGAGGGACCAGCCGTCGACGGCGATGTGGTGGACCAGGAGGACCAGCGCGGCGGGCCCGGCGCCGCCGGTGGTGAACAGCGCGGCCCGCAGCGGTACCCCGTCGGTGGGGTCGAGCGGTGTCCGGCCGAACTCGGTGACGGCGCGGTCGAGCGCGGCGGCGCCGTCGCAGCGGACGGTGTCCAGCCCGGGCGCGTACCCCGCCCGGATCCGCTGGTACGGCTCCCCGTCCGTGTGCGGATAGGCGGTACGCAGCACCTCGTGCCGTCCGGCGAGATCGGCGAGGGCCGCGGCGAGCGCCTCCGGGTCGGGGGTGCCGTCGAGCCGGAGCACCAGCGGGGCGTTGTAGGCGGCGGACGGGCCGTCGATCCGGGCGAGCAGCCACAGCGCCCGCTGGGAGGCCGACAGCGGCAGCAACTCCGGGCGTTCGGCCGCGGGCACCGGCCGCGGCACGGGCCGGGGCGTACCGCCGGATCCGGTCCGGGCGGCCTCGGTCAGTCTGCGGTGCAGGGCCGCCGGGGTGGGGGCCAGGAAGAGGTCCCGGACGCCGCCCGCCAGGCCCAGGGCGGCCCGGATCCGGTTGACGAGCCGGCCCGCGAGCAGCGAATGCCCGCCGTTGCGGAAGAAGTTGTCGTCCGGGCCGATCCGGGGGCGGCCGAGGACCTCGGCGAACAGACCGCACAGGATCTCCTCCCGCGGGGTGCCGACGTCCCGGCGGCCGGACCGCGCCGCGGGCGCCGCCGCGGTGCTCCGGGCGGCCGCCGCGGCCGCCCGGTGGCGGGCAGCCAGGGCGGCCCGCTCCCCGGGAGTGGTCAGCGCCGACGGGCCGAGCGGCCGGCCGGAGTCCTCGGCGAAGGCTTCCAGGGCCCGGACCAGGAGGTCCAGCAGCAGCCTCGCCGTCGCCTCGTCGAACAGGTCGACGGCGTACCCGAGGGCCAGGTCGAGCCCGTCGGGGGAGCCGTCCGGTGCCGCGCGCCGGGCGCAGAAGAAGGTCAGATCGAATTTGGCGGCGGCCAGGTCCGCGGTGCCGGGCACCCCGGTCAGCCCCGGGCCCAGCGGTACCGGCCGGGCGGCCCGCGCGCCGTCGGGGCCCTCCGAGCCGTCGACGGTCAGCATCACCTGGAACAGGGGGTGGTGGCCGAGCGACCGTTCCGGGGCCAGCTCCTCCACCAGCAGTTCGAAGGGCAGGTCCTGGTGTTCGTACGCCGTCAGATCGGCGTCCCGGACCCGTTCGAGGAGCACGGCCGCGGTCGGGTCGCCGGAGACGTCCGTACGGAGCGCCAGGGTGTTGACGAAGAACCCGACGAGCTCCGAAAGCTCCTCCTCGGGGCGGCCCGCCACCGGGGTGCCGATCACCAGGTCGGTACCGCAGCCGGCCGCGGTGAGCGCGGCCGCCAGGGCGGCCCGTACCACCATCGGGGCGGTGGCCCCGTGCCGCCGGGCCAGTCCGAGCAGGGCGAGATGGGTGCCGGCCGGTATCCGCGCGGTCAGGGTGGCGCCCCGGCCGGAGGGCTCGGCGGGCCGGGGCCGGTCCACGGGCAGCGGTGTCACCTCCGGCGCCCCGTCGAGGACCTTGCGCCACCGGCGGAGCTGCTCCGCCGCGAGACTGCCGGGGTCGCCGGGCTCGCCGAGGAGGTCCCGCTGCCAGAGGGCGTAGTCGGCGTACTGGACCGGCAGCGGCTCCCAGCCGGGGGCGCGGCCCGCGAGCCGTGCCGTGTAGGCGGTGTCCAGATCGCGCAGCAGGGGCCGGACGGACCAGCCGTCGGTGGCGATGTGGTGCAGCAGCAGCACCAGCACCGACCCGGGCTCCGCTCCGGCGTCCGGCCCGGATCCGGCCGCGCCCTCCGCCGGGTCCGGCCCCGTGTTCCGTTCCTTCTCCGTGCCGGTGCCGGTGCCGGTGCCCGCGTCCGCCCCGGCGACGGTGCCGGTCCCGGCCGGGAAGCCCGGTCCCGGATCCGCGGCGAGGCCGCCGGTGAGGGCCCCGGTGAGGTCGCTGGCCTCCGTGAAGGCTCCGGCCGCCACCCGGCCGCCCCCCGCCCCGGCCGGAGCGCCGTCGCCCGTCGCGTCCGCCGCCCGCTCCGGCGGGGCGAACAGCGCCACCCGGAGCGGGAATCCGCCGGTCACGTCGAGCGGTTCCCGGACGAACGCGGCCACCCGGTCCCCGTACTCGGCGGCCGGGCAGCGCACCACCTCCGGCGGCGGCAGCTCGGCGGCGTCCCGGATCTCCTGGCGGGGCTCCCCGTCCGGTCCGGCGGGCAGCACGGTGCGTAGCACCTCGTGCCGTTCGGCCAGGTCGGCGAGGGCGGCGCCGAGCACCGCCGGGTCGGGGGTGCCGTCGAGCCGGAGCACGAGCGGGGCGTGGTAGGCGGCGGAGGGACCCGACAGCCTCCCGAGGAACCAGAGACGGCGCTGGGCGAACGACAAAGCGGTCACGGCGGTGTCCTCATCCGTCCTGGGCTGCGACGAGCCCGTCGATGTGCGCGGCCAGATCCCGCAGCCGCGGATGGGCGTAGACGGCCTTCACCGGCAGGGCCACGCCCAGCTCGGCCCGGACCCGCGACACCAGCTTGATCGCCAGCAGCGAATGGCCGCCCAGTTTGAAGAAGTTGTCGTCGGGGCCGACGGAGGACGCCCGCAGGACGGTCGTCCACACCTCGCCGATCAGCCGCTCCGAGCGGGTGAGCCCGGCACCGGCGGCCGGTGCCGCGGCCGCCGCGGGCGGTCCGGCAGGCGGCTCCGGCAGCGCGGCCCGGTCCAGCTTGCCGTTGACGGTGGTCGGGAAGCGCTCCACCGCGACCAGCACCGCGGGCACCATGTACCCGGGCAGCGACGCCGCCAGCAGCTCGGTGAGCGCGGCCGCCGCGACGGGGGCGGCGGGCCGGTAGTAGCCGACCAGCCCGGGCGCGCCGTGGACATCGTCGCGCAGGACGACCGCGGCCTCGGCGACGGCCTCGTGGGCGGTCAGCGCCGCTTCTATCTCGGGGAGTTCGATCCGGAAGCCGCGCAGCTTCACCTGGCCGTCGGCCCGGCCGAGATAGCCCAGCCGGCCGCCCGGGAGGAGCCGTACCAGGTCCCCGGTGCGGTACATCCGGCCCCCGGGCTCGGCACCGGGCCCGGTGTCGGCGGTGAAGCGCTCGGCGGTCAGACCGGGGCGGCGGCGGTAGCCGCGGCCCACCCGGGGCCCGGCCAGATACAGTTCGCCGGTCTCCCCGGGGCCGACGGGTGCGAGCTTCTCGTCCAGGACCCGCATCCGCAGCCCCGGCAGGACGGCGCCGATATGCGGTGCGGCCGTCTCCGGGTCCGCGCCGGACGGTTCGATCCACCCGGCGGTGGCGTCCACCGTGCACTCCGTGGGCCCGTAGAGATTGACGGCGCGTACGGTGCCCGCCGCGGTCAGCTCCCCGATCCGGGACCAGAGCGCGGGGCCGATCGCCTCGCCCCCGATCAGCAGGGTCAGCGGGCGGGGCCCGCCGTCGGCGGAGAGCAGCTCCAGCAGCGGTTCGGCGTGCGAGGGCGTCAGGTCGAGAGCGGTCAGCGCCCGCTCGTCGGCGAACGCGGCCAGCAGCGCGGGGTCGGCGCGGGTCTCGTCGTCGACCATGACGAGGGTGTCGCCGCGGCAGACCCGCACCCACTGCTGGACGGAGGCGTCGAAGGACGGGGAGGCGTTCCAGCCCACCCGGCCGCCGTCGCCCGTGGCGATCCCCGCGTCCTCCAGCTCGGTGAGCAGCCGGGCCGCCGCGCCCCGGGTGATCTCGACGCCCTTGGGCCGGCCGGTGGAGCCCGAGGTGTAGATGGTGTACGCCAGGGTGTCCGGGGTGACCGGCACCGGCCGGTAGGCGGGTGCGGGGCCGCCGTCGAGCAGGGCGGCCAGGCCGAGCCGGGGCACCCCGGCCGGAAGTGCCTCGTCCGGCGCGGTGCCGGGGGTGACGACGGCGTCGGCGCCGGAGTCCTCGATCAGATAGCGGCGCCGTTCGGCGGGCAGCTTGGGATCCACCGGCAGATAGGCGG
>NZ_JBSFNQ010000170.1:0-7339 GCF_053981115.1 Streptomyces sp. NPDC003691
GTACGGCCTCCTTCGAGGCTTCTACGGCGACCATCGCGCCGCCCTCGGGCAGCGCACCCATCAGCCGGCCGCGCGCCGCGACCAGGGTGCAGGCGTCTTCCAGAGACAGCACCCCGGCGACATGCGCGGCCGCGATCTCACCCACCGAATGGCCGGCGAGGTGGTCGGGGCGGACACCCCAGGACTCGACCAGCCGGAACAGCGCCACCTCGACCGCGAACAGCGCCGCCTGCGTGAACTCGGTCCGGTTCAGCCGGTCAGCGTCCTCGCCGAACACCACATCGCGGAGCGGACGGTCGAGTTCCGTGTCCAGATGGGCGCAGACCGCGTCGAACGCCTCCGCGTAGACCGGGAACGTCTCGTAAAGCTCACGTCCCATGCCGAGCCGCTGACTGCCCTGGCCACTGAACAGGAACGCCAGCCGGCCCGGGATGTGGGCGGGGGCGCCGTCGCGGGCGACGGCGGCGAGCCGGTCGAGGGCCGTCTCCCGGTCCGTGGCGACGACGACCGCCCGGTTGTCCAGCGCTGCCCGGCCGGTGGCCGCCGAGTAGGCGATATCGGCCAGGGCCGGTCCGGGGGCGGCCTCCCAGTGTGCGATCAGCCGGGCGGCCTGCTCGCGTACGGCGCCGGAGCCGCGTCCCGAGAGCACCAGCGGTACGGCGGGCAGCGCGCGCCGGGCCACAGTGTGCCGTTCCTGATCCTGATCCTGATCCTGATCCTGATCCTGGAGCTGGGGGGCCTGTTCCAGCACGGTGTGGGCGTTGGTGCCGCTGATACCGAAGGAGGAGACGGCGGCGCGGCGCGGGCGCTCCAGCTCGGGCCAGCTCCGGGGCTCCGTCAGAAGTCGTACGGCACCGGCGGACCAGTCGACGTGCGGGGTGGGCTCGTCCACGTGCAGGGTGCGCGGCAGCACGCCTTCACGCATGGCCATGACCATCTTGATGATGCCCGCGACACCGGCGGCGGCCTGGGTGTGGCCGATGTTGGACTTCACCGAGCCCAGCCAGAGCGGCTCGCCGTCCGGGCGGTCCTGGCCATAGGTGGCGAGCAGGGCCTGGGCCTCGATGGGGTCGCCGAGGGTGGTGCCGGTGCCATGGGCCTCGACCGCGTCCACATCGGCGGCCGTCAGACCGGCGGAGGCCAGGGCCTGGCGGATCACCCGCTGCTGCGAAGGCCCGTTGGGCGCGGTCAGACCGTTCGACGCACCGTCCTGGTTGACGGCGCTGCCGCGCACGACCGCGAGCACCTGGTGGCCGTTGCGCCGGGCGTCGGAGAGCCGCTCCACGAGCAGCAGGCCGACGCCCTCGCCCCAGCCCGTACCGTCCGCGGCGGCCGCGAACGCCTTCACCCGGCCGTCGGAGGCGAGACCGCGCTGCCTGCTGAAGTCGATGAACGTGCCCGGTGTCGACATGATGGTGGCGCCGCCCGCGAGCGCGAGCGTGCACTCGCCCTGCCGGAGCGACTGCACCGCCAGGTGGAGGGCGACAAGGGACGACGAGCACGCCGTGTCGACGGTGATCGCCGGTCCTTCGAGGCCGAGGGCGTAGGAGATGCGTCCGGAGAAGACGGCGGCGGCGTTGCCCGTCCCGATATAGCCCTCGACGCTCTCCTCGCTGCTGAGCAGCATGGGCACGTAGTCCTGGCCGTTGGTGCCCGCGAAGACTCCGGTACGGCTGCCGCGCAGGGACGACGGGTCGATGCCCGCGCGTTCGCAGACCTCCCAGGCGACTTCGAGGAGCAGGCGCTGCTGCGGGTCCATCGCGAGGGCCTCGCGCGGCGAGATGCCGAAGAACGCGGGGTCGAAGCGGTCGGCGTCGTGGAGGAAGCCGCCCTCCCGGGCGTAGGTGGTGCCGGCGCTGTCGGGGTCGGGGTCGTAGAGGGCGTCGGTGTCCCAGCCGCGGTTGGCGGGGAGGGTGGAAACGGCGTCGCCGCCGTTGGCGATCAGGTTCCAGAACTGCTCGGGCGAGGTGACCCCGCCGGGGAAGCGGCAGCCCATGGCGACGATGGCGATCGGCTCGTCGTCACCGCCGCCCGCCGTGAGCCGGGGGTCGGCGGTGTCCGGGGCCCGGCCGAGGAGTTCGGCGAGGAGGTGGCCGGCGAGCGCGGCGGGGGTGGGGTGGTCGAAGACGAGGGTGGCGGGGAGCCGGATACCGGTCGCGGTGCCGAGCCGGTTGCGGAGTTCGACGGCGGTGAGTGAGTCGAAGCCCAGGTCACGGAAGGCCCGGCCGGGTTCGACGGCGTCGGTGCCGCTGTGTCCGAGTACGGCGGCGGCTTCGGCGCGTACCAGCTCCGTCAGATGCCGTTCCCGCTCGGAGGGGGCCATCGCCGCGAGCCGGGCGGCGAACTCCGAGCCGTGGCCGTCGGCGGCCGGCGTCTCCAGGGCGGCCCGGGCCTCGGGCAGTTCGTCGAGGAGGGGCCGGGGGCCGGTGGCGGCGAAGCCGGGGGCGAAGACCGCCCAGTCGACATCGGCGACGGTGAGGCAGGTCTGGTCCTCGGCGAGCGCTCGCCGGAGGGCGGCGACAGCCAGGGCGGGGTCGAGGGCGCGCAGCCCCCGGCGGCGCAGGGCGTCGGCGTCGGCGACGGCCATACCGGCGCCCGCCCAGGGGCCCCAGGCGACGGCGGTGGCGGTCAGACCACGGGCCCGGCGCTGTTCGGCGAGTCCGTCGAGGTAGGCGTTGGCGGCGGAGTACGCGGCTCCGGCGCCGCTGCCCCAGATACCGGCAATGGACGAGAAGAGGACGAAGGCGTCCAGGTCGCGGTCGCCGAGGAGTTCGTCGAGCAGCGCGGCGCCGGTGGTCTTGGCCGCCATGACCTCGGCGAGTTCGTCCGGCCCGAGGTCGGTGAGGAGGGTGGAGCGGGAGATACCGGCCGCGTGGAACACGGCGGTCAGACCGGGGAGGGACGCGATGACCCCGGCGAGTGCTTCACGGTCGGTGACATCGCAGGCCCTCGCCTCGACGCGGTCGCCCAGACCGGGGTCGACGGCGCGCCTGCCGAGCAGGACGACCCGCTCGGCGCCCGCCGCGGCGAGCCAGCGGGCGATCTCCCGGCCGAGGGCGCCCGTACCTCCGGTGACCAGGACGGTGCCGCGGGGCGTCCAGCCGCCGTCGGCGGTGATCCGCTCGTGCGGGGCGCGCACCAGGCGGCGGGCGAAGACACCCGAGGCCCGGACCGCGATCTGGTCCTCGGTGCCGGTGAGGGCGGCCGCGAGGCGGGCACCCGTACGGGAGTCCAGGGCTTCGGGCAGGTCGACGAGACCGCCCCAGCGCTCGGGGTGTTCGAGGGCGACGACCCGGCCGAGGCCCCACAGGGCGCTCTGCCGGGGGTCCCCGAGCCGGTCGGAGCGGCCTACGGAGACGGCGCCGCCGGTGACAATCCACAGCGGTGCGGACACCTCGCGGACCAGGCCGACGAGGGTCGCGGCATCGGCGGGCAGCGCCAGGACGCCCGCCACGGTGTCCGGGTCGGGCAGGGCTCCGGGCGCGGTGACGAACGTATCGGCGCCGTACTCGGCCAGCAGTTCCGCCAGCTGCGCGGCGCGCTCCTCCGCACCGGCCGGAGCCACGACGGCCCAGCGGCCGGACAGGGTGGGTGCGGGGGTGTCGGGCTGCGGCTTCCAGACGACGCGGTAGCGCCAGGAGTCGAGGGTGGACTCCTCGCGGCGCTTGCGGCGCCAGGCGGAGAGCGCGGGGACGAGGCCGGTCAGCTCCTCGGCGCCGAGGTCGAGGGTGGCGGCCAGCTCCGCGGTGTCCTCGCGCTCGATGGCCTCCCAGAAGGCGGATTCCACGGCGTCGGCGGGGGCGCCGCCGGTGAGGGTGGTGAAGGACTGGGGCCAGTAGTGCTTGCGCTGGAAGGCGTAGGTGGGCAGGTCGATGCGGCGGGCGCCGGTACCGGTGAGGAGTGCCTGCCAGTCGACGGGGGTGCCGGTGGTGTGGAGGCGGGCGAGCGCGGTGAGCGCGGACTCCGTCTCGGGGCGGTCGCGGCGGAGGAGGGGGACGCCGCCTTCGGCGAGAGCAGACAGGATCCCGTCCGGGCCGATCTCCAGGAAGGACGTCACGCCCTCGGTACGCAGGTGCTCCAGGGCGTCGTGGAAGCGGACCGCGTCCCGGACATGGTTCACCCAGTACTCGGCGTCGACGTGGGCGGGCTGGCCCGCGACGGGGATTGTGGCGGGCTCGTACGACAGAGACTCCACGGTGGCCCGGAACTCGGCCAGCATCGGGTCCATGAGGTGCGAGTGGAAGGCGTGGCTGACGCGCAGGCGCTTGTTCTTCCAGCGCGAGGCGATGGTCAGGACGGCGTCCTCGTCGCCGGAGAGGACCACTGCCTTCGGCCCGTTGACCGCCGCAATGTCGATGCCCTCGGTCAGGTGGGGGCGTACGTCCTCCTCCGAGGCTTCGACGGCAACCATCGCGCCGCCCTCGGGCAGCGCGCCCATCAGCCGTCCTCGGGCCGCGACCAGGGTGCAGGCGTCGTCCAGGGACAGCACCCCGGCCACGTGCGCGGCCGCGATCTCACCCACCGAGTGGCCGGCGAGACAGTCGGGGCGGACACCCCAGGACTCGACCAGCCGGAACAGCGCCACCTCCACCGCAAACAGCGCGGCCTGCGTGAACTCGGTACGGTTCAGCCGGTCGGCGTCCTCGCCGAAGACGGCTTCCTTCAGCGGGAGTTCGAAGCGGGCGCACACGTCGTCGAAGGTCTCGGCGTACACGGGGTACGCCTCGTACAGCTCCCGGCCCATGCCGAGGCGCTGGCTGCCCTGGCCGCTGAACAGGAACGCCACCCGGCGGTCCGCCTCGGCTATGCCCCGTACGACACCGGCCGCGGAACGGCCCTCGGCCAGGGCTTCCAGGCCGGCCGTGAGCCCGGCCCGGTCCCGGGCGACCACCACGGCGCGGTGGTCCAGCGCGGAGCGGGTGGTCGCCGTCGAGAACGCCAGGTCGGCGAGGGAGCCGCCGGAGACCTCCAGCAGGCGTCCGGCCTGCGCGGCGAGGGCGTCGGCGGTGTGCCCGGAGACGGGGACCGCATGGACACCGGAGGCGGCAGCGCCGGGTGCGGTCCCGGCGGGGTCGGGGGTCCCGGTGGTGTCGGGGGTCCCGGTGGTGTCGGGGGTCCCGGTGGGGTCGGGGGTCCCGGTGGGGTCGGGGTCGCTCTCCGGGGCCTGCTCGATGATGGTGTGGGCGTTGGTGCCGCTCATACCGAACGACGAGACACCCGCCCGGCGCGGGCCCTCCGACTCCCAGGCGCGGGCCTCGGTGAGGAGTTCCACGGACCCGGCCGTCCAGTCGACGTGCGGGGTCGGCTCGTCCACATGCAGCGTCTTGGGCAGGACGCCGTTCCGGAGCGCCATGACGACCTTGATGACGCCGCCGACGCCGGAAGCCGACTGCGTGTGGCCGATGTTCGACTTCAGCGAGCCGAGCCAGAGCGGGCTCTGCCGGTTCTGGCCGTAGGTGGCGAGGATGGCCTGGGCTTCGATGGGGTCGCCGAGACGGGTGCCGGTGCCATGGGCCTCGACCAGGTCCACGTCCGACGCGGAGAGCCCGGCGGAGGCGAGGGCCTGGCGGATCACGCGCTGCTGTGCGGGCCCGTTGGGGGCGGTCAGGCCGTTGGAAGCGCCGTCCTGGTTCACCGCACTTCCGCGGACGACCGCCAGGACCGGGTGACCGTTGCGCCGGGCGTCGGAGAGCCGCTCCACCAGGAGTACGCCGACGCCTTCGCCCCAGCCGGTGCCGTCGGCGGCGGCCGCGAATGCCTTGCACCGGCCGTCGTCCGCAAGGCCCCTCTGCCGCGAGAACTCGATGAACGTCCCCGGTGTCGCCATCACGGTCACACCGCCCGCGAGGGCGAGCGTGCACTCACCCTGCCGCAGCGCCTGCACCGCGAGATGGAGGGAGACGAGCGACGACGAGCATGCGGTGTCGACGGTGACCGCCGGGCCTTCGAGACCGAAGGTGTACGACAGCCGGCCCGAGACGACGCTGGCCGCGTTGCCCGTACCGACGTGTCCGCCCAGCTCGTCCTCCGCGAACATCAGCAGCGTCGCGTAGTCCTGGCTGTTCGTCCCCACGAACACACCCGTACGGCTGCCGCGGAGCGACACCGGGTCGATACCGGCCCGCTCCACCGCCTCCCAGGAGGTCTCCAGGAGCAGCCGCTGCTGCGGGTCCATGGAGAGGGCCTCGCGCGGGGAGATCCCGAAGAATCCCGGGTCGAACTCGCCCGCGTCCCGGATGAACCCGCCGACCCGTGTGGTGCTGGTTCCCGGGTTGTCCGGGTCCGGGTCGTACAGCGCCTCGGTATCCCAGCCCCGGTCGCCGGGGAACTCTGCCACCGCGTCACCGCCCGCCGCGACCAGGTTCCACAGGTCCTCGGGGGATTTCACGTCACCGGGGTACCGGCACGCCATCCCGACGATCGCGATCGGCTCCTGATCACGGGACTCCGCCTCCTGGAGCCGAGCCCGGGTCTCGTGCAGGTCCGCCGACACGCGCTTGAGGTAGTCGAGCAGCTTCTCTTCATTCGTCGCCATTGCCATCCACCAAACGCATTCAGAAGGTCGTACGGGTTCAGGAGAGACCGAGTTCACGGTCGATGAAGTCGAACACCTCGTCGGAGGTGGCCGAGTCGAGCTTTCCGGCGACGCCTTCGCGTCCCGCTGTCTCGGCCTCGGTGCTCGTCCACTGGGACAGCAGGGTGCGCAGGCGCACCGTGACGCTGGTGTGCTCGGCGTCCTCCAGCTCCGCAGCGGCCAGCAGACCGGCCAGTTTGTCGAGTTCGGCCAGGACCGGGACGACGGACGTCGCTCCGGTGTCGACGAGGCCCGCCAGCAGGCGGCCCGCCAGGGCGGCCGGGGTCGGATGGTCGAAGACCAGCGTGCTGGGCAGTGCCAGTCCGGTGGCGGCGGTCAGGGCGTTCCGCAGTTCGACCGCCGTGAGCGAGTCGAAGCCGAGGTCGCGGAAGGCCCGTCCGGTGGAGACGGCGGAGGTGTCGGGGTGGCCGAGCACCCGGGCCGTCTCGGCGCAGACGAGACCGACGACATGCCGCTCCCGTTCGGCCGCGGGCATACCCGCGAGCAGGGTGCCGAGTTCACCGGCGCCGCCGTCGTTCCCGGTGGCCGCGGGGGCGAGTGCTTCCCGGGCCTCCGGCAGGTCGGCGATGAGGGGCCGGGGGCGGGCAGCGGCGAACGCCGGAGCGAACCGCGCCCAGTCGACATCCGCGACGGTGAGGGTGGTGAGGTTTTCCTCGACCGCCCGCCGCATCGCACCGATCGCCACCTCAGGCGCCAGCTCCACCAACCCACGACGCCGCAGCGAATCACCCTCCAAAGCCGCCA
>NZ_JBSFNQ010000171.1:0-6828 GCF_053981115.1 Streptomyces sp. NPDC003691
GCCAGGGCGGTCAGCTCGGCGCCGTCCACGGTCACGGTGCCGGAGGTCGGGCGCTCCAGCAGGTCGCGGACCGCCGCAGGTCGTCGCCGGGATCAGGGCGGGCCACCGACCTCCTCCGCGACGCACGGCCGCCTCGGAATCTAGGCCCGCCCCGGGCCCCCCGACCTCGCCTTCCCGCCCCCTTGACGGCGCCCTGACGTGTTCTTGGCACCGGTACCGGCGGGCCGTCAAAAACGCGTCAGAAGGGTGTCAAAGCCGCTCCCGCCGGAGCCGGACCGCTCCGGACGGGGCGTAGGACGGGGCCCGTGGCGGGGCAACCCCGGCCCGGGGCAAGGCACTTATGACGGGCAGCCGATTCCCCACCGGAGGAGAGAACGTTGTCCCGAATACCCCAGCAGGGTGCCCCGGCCGCCCTCGCGGTCGCGGCCCTGGTGGCCGCACTCACCGCACCGGCCGCCGCCGCGTCCGTACCCCCGCCGGATCCCGCGGCACGGGAAGGCGGTGGCGGGGCCCGGGTCGTGCTGGTCACCGGCGACACCGTCACCGTGGACCGCACGGGCCGGGTGTCCCGGATCGAACGGGCCCCGGGGCGCGAGCGCGTGCCCGTGCGGATCACCCAGCGCAACGGGCGGACGCTCGCCGTCCCCGCGGACGCCCGGCCGCTGATCGACCAGGGCCGCCTCGACCCCCGGCTCTTCGACATCACCGAACGGAGCCGGGCCCCGTACCGTCAGCGCGGCGGCCTCGGACTGATCGTCCGCTACCGGGGTGAGGCCGCGGCGGCCGACAAGTCCCTGACCAAGGCCGCCGGGGCCGACGCGGGCCGTGAGCTGCCCCGGCTCAATGCCCGGACCCTCCAGGTCGGGGACGCCGCCGAAGCCGCCCGGGTCTGGGAGGCGCTGACCGACTCCGGCCGGGCCGGGACCGCCCGTACGGCCGCTCCGGGTATCGACAAGGTCTGGCTGGACGCCGTCCACCGGGCCTCCCTGGAACGCAGCGCCGGACAGATCGGGGCGCCCGCCGCCTGGCGGGCCGGATACGACGGCACCGGGGTGAAGATCGCCGTCCTGGACACCGGAGTCGACCAGTCCCATCCCGACCTCGCGGGCAAGGAGATCGCCGAACGGAACTTCTCCTGGGCGCCGGGCCCCGAGGACCGCGACGGCCATGGGACACATGTGGCGTCCACCGCCGCGGGCACGGGGGCCAAGTCCGGCGGCCGGTTCAAGGGCATCGCGCCCGGCGCGAGGATCCTCGACGGAAAGGTCCTCAACGACCAGGGCTGGGGATCCACCGCCCAGATCCTGGCGGGCATCGAATGGGCCGTCGCCCAGGGCGCCGACGTGGTGAATCTGAGCCTCGGCATGCGGGACGAGCCCGGCCAGGACCCGCTGGAGGAGGCGATCGACCGGATCTCGGCCACCACCGGGGTCCTCTTCGCCGTCGCCGCGGGCAACAGCGGCACCGCCGGAGTCGACAGCCCGGGCAGCGCCGGGGCCGCCCTGACCGTCGGGGCCGTCGACCACCGGGACGCCCTCACCGGCTTCTCCGCCCGCGGCCCCGCCCCCGGGGACCGGGGACTGAAGCCGGACGTCACCGCCCCCGGCGGCGATATCGCCGCCGCCGTCCCCGGGCTCGACGACCCGGACCTGCCCGGCTACCGCCATCTCTCCGGCACCTCGATGGCAACACCCCACGTGGCCGGTGCCGCGGCGCTGCTGAAGCAGAAGCACCCCACCTGGCCGGGCGCCCGGCTGAAGGCGGCGCTGACGGGCTCCGCCCGGCCCGGCCCGTACACCCCCCTGGAACAGGGCCACGGCCGGATCGACGTCGCGGCGGCCCTCACCGGCACGGTGGTCGCGGATACCCCGTCGCTCTCCTTCGGACGGCACTCCTGGCCGCACCACGACGACACCCCGGCAACCCGGGACGTGACCTACCGGAACACCGGCGGCACGCCCGTCACCCTCGATCTGCGGGTGACCGGACAGGGCACGGACGGCCGCCCCACCGCACCCGGCCTGTTCACCCTCTCCACCAACCGGATCACGGTCCCGGCCGGCGGCACCGCCACGGCACGGCTGACCGCCGACACCCGCCGCGGCACCACCGACGGCATCCTGACCGCGGTGGTCACCGCGGCCGGCGGCGGACAGTCCGTCCGGGTGCTCGGCTCCGTCGAGCGCGAGGTCGAGTCGTATGCGCTGACCGTCCGCACCCTCGGCCGGAACGGCACCCCCGCCACGGACTACGGCGCCTATCTGACGGGCCTCAGCGGCCCCGCCGACGGGACCGTGTTCTCCGGCAGCGACCCGGGCGGCACCTTCACCGTACGGGTGCCCAAGGGCGGTTACTTCCTCAACGGTGAGGTCTTCGCCGACCCGGCGGACCGGGGTGTCTTCGACCTGATCGGCCAACCGCGGCTGACCGTCGACCGGGACACCACGGTCACCGTCGACGCCCGCCGGGCGAAGCCGGTCCGGATCACCGGCCCCGACCCGGCGGCCCGCAACACCTCCGCCGAGATCACGACCCTCCTCGACACCGGCGGCACCAAGACCTACGGAAGCTGGTCGCTCGCCTCCTTCGACGGGGTGCGCATCGCCCACCAGGGCCCGGCGCTGCCCTCCGGCACCGTCTCCCAGGGCTTCTCGGGCGCCTGGACCGCGGGCTCCGACAGCTACTTCCTGGCCCACCGCGCCAAGGGCCGTACGCTCCCGGCCGGGGTCACCCGCCACTTCACGGCCGGTGAACTCGCCACCGTACGGGTGGAGAGCGGAAGCTCCGTCCCCGGCGAGCGGGCGTACACCGGCGCGGCCGCGGACCTCGGCCACGGCGTGGCGGGGAGCGTGCACGCACCCGCCGCGACCCCGCTGCCCGAGACCGTCACCGCCCACTTCGCCACCGGAGACCTGCGCTGGCGGCTGCACCAACTGCGGGTGAAGGACGACCGGCAGCAACTGGACCTCGTCACCCCGTTCCAGCGGTACACCCCGGGCCCGGCGGCACCGGTACGGCTCGGAGTCGGCGTCTTCGGTCCCGGCATCGCCGCCGAGGAGTTCGGCGCCGACCGTACGGGCGCCCTACGCCGCGACGGCGACACCCTCTACGGCTGTCTGCCGATGTTCTCCGACGGAGCCGGGCGCTGGGGCGACGCGGCCGCCGACAGCAGCACCGTCACCCTGCACCGCAACGGCGTGAAGATCCGCGAGAGCCGGGACCCGCTCTGCTGGGCGAGCTTCACCCTCCCCCGCGCCGAAGCGTCCTACCGGCTGACCGCCACCTCCACCCACTCCGGCGTCTCCTCGGTCTCCACCGAGGTCAGCTCCGAGTGGACCTTCACGTCCGGGCCGTCGGCCGCACCGGTGGACCTGCCGGTGTCCGCCGTACGCTTCGCACCCGCGCTCGCCCTCGACTCCACCGCCCCGGCGGGCGCCCGGATGCGGATCCCGGTGACCGTCGAAGGCGCGGCGGCCGGACCGAAACTGCGGTCGCTGACCGTGCACACCAGCCTCGACTCCGGCCGCACCTGGACCGAAGCCCCCGTCACCGGCGGCGCCGTCACCGTCGTCAACCCGGCGGCCGGTGCGGGCATCGCGCTCCGTGCCACCGTCACCGACACCGCGGGCAACACCCTGAAGCAGACCATCCACAACGCCTACCGGGGCCGCTGACCGCGGCACCCGCACGGGAGGGAGGCGGCACCGGCCGGGTGCCGTCTCCCGCGTCTCCCGCGTCTCCCGTGGGGCGGCCGGTGGGCGGGGCATCCGTTCCGGCGGCCGCGCGGAACCCCCTCACTCCGGGACGACACCGCACTGCACGGCCAGGACCGCGAGCCGGATCCGGTTGTCCCGGCCGGTCTTCGCCATCAGATTCGCCACATGCGTCTTCACCGTGGTGATGCCCAGATGCAGCCGGTCGGCGATCTCCGGATTGGACAGGCCCGCCCCGAGCAGGGCGAGCACCTGGCGCTCGCGCGGGGTGACTTCCGGCAGCGCGGCGGCCGGATCCGGCGGCCCGGCCGGGGCCGCCACCGCCCGGGCGACCAGCCGGGACAGGGCGTCCCGGCTGAACGGCGCCTCCCCGGACGCGGCCCGGCGCACCGCCGCGAGGATCTCGTCCGGCGGAGTGTCCTTGACGAGGAAGCCGCAGACCCCGGCCGCCAGCGCCGGATACAGATGCTCGTCGTCGTCGAAGGTGGTGAGCGCCACGATCCGGGCGCCCGGACGGTCCGCGAGGATACGGCGGGTGGCGGTGATGCCGTCCGTACCCGGCATCCGCAGGTCCATCAGGATCACATCGGGCCCCAGGCCGGCGGCCAGCCGGACCGCTTCCGCCCCGCCCGCCGCCTCACCGGACAGTTCGATGTCCGGGGCCTGCTCGAACAGCATCCGCAGCCCCATCCGTACCAACTGCTGGTCGTCGGCGACCAGGACCCGGATCACGGCCGGGGCTCCGGCACCGGTGCCGGGACGGGCAGTACGGCCGTGAGCCGCCAGCCCCCGTCCGGCCCGGGGCCGGCCTCCAGCGTGCCGCCGAGCAGCGCCACCCGCTCCCGCATACCGGTCAGACCATGACCGCCGCCCTCGCCGCCCGGGTCGGAGGCCGGTGGCCCGGGCCGTCCGCCGCCACCGTCGTCCCGGAGCGTCAGCCGTACGGTTCCGCCGTCCGTCCGGACCGCCAGTTCGGCCCGCGCCGAAGGGCCCGCGTGCCGTGCGACATTCGCCAGTCCCTCCTGGACCAGCCGCAGCACGGCCAGGGCCCGGACCGCGTCCAGCCCGGCGACGGCGGGATCCACCGACGCCGTCACGGCGGGCCCGTCCCGGCCGGTGCGGTCCACGACCGCGGCCAGCACCGCGGGCAGGGCTCCGTCCGCGACCAGCGAGTCCGCCCCCGGCTCCGCGCCGCCGGGAGTCCGCAGCACGGCCACCAGCCGCCGCAGATCCGCCAGCGCCGCCCGGCCCGAGCTGTGCAGATCGTCGAGTACGCCGGTGATCCGGGGGTCCGTGACCGCACCGCCGCCCGCGCCCGCCCCGGTGGCCGTGGCCGTCACGACATGGCGCGCCACCCCCACCCGCAGCACCATCGACGACACATGATGGGCCACCAGATCGTGCAGCTCCCGGGCGATCGCCGCGCGCTCCGCCGCCCGGGCGGCCGCGGTCTCCTGCTCCGCCCGCAGCGCCCGCCGGGCCGCCTGCTCCCGCGCGTACGCCGCGGCCTCCCGGGACATCCGGACATAGGACCCCAGGAACAGCGGCAGCCCCGCGACCAGCAGCGCCTTGAAGAGCACCGGCGCCAGATCACCCGGCAGGCCGTCCAACCGGTTCAGCACGACGGCGAGCGCCAGCACCGCACACCCCGCCGCGGGCACCCGCCCCCGTCCGCGTACCGCCACCTCGAACAGGGTGACCGCGGCCAGCACCTTCAGCGAGGGAACGATTCCCGAGCCCGCCGTGTGTGCCCCCACCAGCAGCGCCGACTGCGCCACCAGCGCGGCCGGGGCCCACCGCCACGCGGCCAGACAGAGCAGCACTCCGGTCACCGCCAGCGCCCGGTCACCGTCCCCCGGCGGCTGCCGCACCAGCAGGAAGTCGGTGGCCAGCGCGGCCGTGTACACCAGGGCGCGCACACCCCGGCGGCGGTCGTCGAACACCAGGTCGGTCCAGGGCCGGTTCACCCGGCCAGCCTAAGTCGGCGACCGGGCGCGGCGGCTCCTGCTACCGGAGGAGGCCGGGTCCTCCGCCCGGCCGCGGGATCCGCCCCGCGGCAGGATCCGCGGACCGTGCCGCACCGCGAGGGTGGACGCCATGGAGAAGCACAGCAGCGCACACCCGGGCCGCCGGGCCGTACTCGGCACGGCCGCCGCCCTCGGTATCGCGGGCGCCACCGGAACCGGTGCCCATGCGGCCGGACGGGCCCGCGGGACCGTCCCGGACCGGCGGCGGTTCCACGGCAGTTCGGTCCTCATCACCGGAGGCACCTCGGGCATCGGCCGCGCGACGGCGATCGCCTTCGCCGCCGCCGGGGCGTCCGTCGGATTCTGCGGCCGCCGCACCGACGCCGGCCGCCGGGTCGAACGCGAGATCACCGACGCCGGGGGAGAGGCCTTCTACGTCCGGGCCGATGTCCGCAGCCCCGAGGAGACCCGGGACTTCACCGACCGGGTCGCCGCCCGCTACGGCGGCATCGACATCGCCTTCAACAATGCGGGGATCGGCAGCAGCCGGCTCCTCCACGAGATCACCGTCCAGGAGTGGGACGACATCCAGGACACCAACACACGAGGGGTGTTCCTCGCCCTCAAGTACCAGATCCCGCATATGCTCCGGGCGGGCCGCGGCGTGATCGTCTGCACCTCGTCGGTGGCCGCCGAACGCGGCCGCCCCGACGGCGCCGCCTACGCCGCGAGCAAACGGGCCATCGAGAGCCTGGTGAAGTGCGCGGCCCTGGCATACGGCCCGAAGGGCATCAGGATCAACGCCCTGCTGCCCGGCACCACCGATACCCCCATGGTCCGGCCGCCGGGCATCCCCGACGCCGAGTGGGCGCGGCTGAAGGCGGCCTTCGGCCCGCTGAACGTGGACGGACTCCAGCGGATGGCGGAGCCCGAGGAGATCGCCCGCTCCGTACTCGGACTGGCCTCCCCGGACTTCCCCTATATGACGGGGGCCTCGGTCGCGGTGGACGGTGGTGTCACCGCGGGCCGGAAGCTGGTCCTCCCCACCGGGCCCTGAATGCACCGGTGACGACCGGACGGCTGCCGGCCGGGGAACCGCTTCCGGGCGGGTGCGGCCCCGTCCGGCGGCGCGGGTAGGTCGAGCGTGC
>NZ_JBSFNQ010000172.1:0-6781 GCF_053981115.1 Streptomyces sp. NPDC003691
CGCGGGTCACCAGCAGCCGGTACAGCAGGGCGAAGAACTCCCGCTGCGCGGTGCTGGCCCCGGAATCCGCTAGAGTTCAACACGTCGCCGGGACGCGGAAGCGGAACGGAAAAGACAAGCGGACGTGGCTCAGTTGGTAGAGCATCACCTTGCCAAGGTGAGGGTCGCGAGTTCGAATCTCGTCGTCCGCTCGACGTGGGGGATCTTCCCGAACCCCCGCACTCCGGGTGGAGTGGCCGAGAGGCGAGGCAACGGCCTGCAAAGCCGTCTACACGGGTTCAAATCCCGTCTCCACCTCCAAGGACGATTAGCTCAGCGGGAGAGCGCTTCCCTGACACGGAAGAGGTCACTGGTTCAATCCCAGTATCGTCCACCAGGATCCTGACGGATCCCCCGCGCGATTAGCTCAGCGGGAGAGCGCTTCCCTGACACGGAAGAGGTCACTGGTTCAATCCCAGTATCGCGCACGCAGTACACTGCCCTCCGCGGGATGCTTCCCGTGGTCGGTTCCCGCGCGATTAGCTCAGCGGGAGAGCGCTTCCCTGACACGGAAGAGGTCACTGGTTCAATCCCAGTATCGCGCACAGGTCCGGAGCCCCGGCCGCCGTCTCGGTGGCCGGGGCTTCGTCGTTCTCCGTACCGCCCCGGTGCCGCTTTCCGCCGGACCCGGCCGGGGTCGGGTCGGCGTCGGATCTGGACCGGGTCGGGTCGTCAGGAGGAGAAGAGCATCCGGCCGAAGCCGCGCTGATGACCGTGGCGCCCGTGGGAGCCGTGGGATCCGTGGTGATGTCCGCCGTGCTGCGGGGCCCCCCAGGCGGGCGCGTGGGCCGCGGGGTAGGCGGCGGGCGGGGCGGGCGGCGGTGCCTGCTGGGTCCACTGGGCCTCCAGCCGGGTCAGGGCCTCCAGCTCGCCGTAGTCCAGGAATATCCCCCGGCAGCCGCTGCACTGCTCGATCTGGACACCGCTGCGGTTGTACGTGTGCATCATCGCGTGGCACTTGGGACACTGCATCGTCGGGTTCAGCTCCTCGCCTGTCGTTCCGTGCGCCCCGGGTGAGGGCCCGGCCGCATCAGCACCCTACGTCGGCGCCCCGGCCCGCGACGAGGAGTGCGGGGCCAACTCCGGTGGCAGGGCGGCGATCCGGGCGCAGGCGTCGAGGACGGCGGTGTCCGCCGGATCCGGCGCCCGGTCCTCCCTGGCCGCCCGCGCCAGGGCGAGCGCGGCGCTCTGCACGGTCAGCGCACGGGCCGGGACGTCCAGCGCGGCCCAGGGCTCGGCGGGGTCGGCGGCCGGACCTCCGGCGGCGAGATAGGCGCCGATGAACCGCTGCCATTCGGCTTGCGGCAGCAGCCCGGCGGCGAACCAGGCCGCGGGGCGGGCCAGGTCCCACGCCTGTGCGCCGAGCCCGAGGTCGTCGGCGTCGATCAGCAGCCAGGGACCGGCGGGCGCCGGATGGCGGACCAGCTGGCCCAGGTGGAGATCCCCGTGGCAGAGCCCGGCGGGGCCGCCGGGGGGCGCGGCCGCCCGGGTCTCGCCGCGGGCCCAGGCGGGGAGCCGGTCCCAGGCCCGTTCGACGTCCCGGACGGCCGGGTGCCGGGAGTCCCGCCGCATCCGCGCCATCGCGCGGGCGGCCTTCAGCGGACCGCGCATCACCGGCGGCGCGGCGGGCGGGGGTCCGGAGGGCGGGGGCGTCCCGTGACCCGGGGCGCGCGGGCCGGGCGGTACCGGCCGGGGGCCGGATGGTGCGGGCGGTACGTGCGGTACGGGCCGGGGGCCGCCGTACGGGACCCGGTGCAGCGCGGCCAGCAGGGCGGCGGTCTGCTCCCAGGGAGCGGCACCGGGGTCGTCCGGATCGACCGGTGCCCCGTACGGCCAGAGGCTGACCGGCCGGCCGGGGAGTTCCCGGATCTCCGGGGGCGGGGGCAGCGGCGGCAGCAGGATGCCGGTGAACCGGGGGTCGGCGGCGAGGGCCAGCCGGGCCCGGTGTCCGGCCGGGTCGGCGGCGGGGTCGTGGGCCTTGGCGACCACGGGCCCGTGCCGGACGACGATGCCGTCCGGGCGGTCCGCCAGGACCTCCGGCCCGCGGGCGCAGCCCCGGCACTCCGGGGCCGCCGGGCGGCCGGGCGCGGGATGGGCCGCGCCCCGGGCGATCCGGGCCAGGACGTCGACGACGGCGGTGCTCACGTTCCCCCTCGGCTGCGGTACGGCTCCGGACGCGAGCGTACGCGCCGGGCCGCGCCCGTGCGGTGGCCCGGCCGGAGAGGCGGACGCCCGGCCCCCGCGGGCCGTCGCGACCGGCTCCCGGTCCGGACCGTACACCGGTGCCGGGGCGCGCGTACGGGACGGGGGCAGTGCTCCGCCCGGTCCGTCACATCCGCCGGGGGCTCCGGGAGCAGGGGCGGCCTTCGGCTCGGAGCGGCCGGCATCCGCCGGGCGTCCCCCGCCGGTCCGTCACATCCGCCGGGGTCCGGAAGCAGGGGCGGCTTCGGCGCGGAGCGGCCGGCATCCGCCGGGCATCGCCCGCCGTACCGTCACAGCCCCGCCCCGGGCAGCAGGAGAAACCTGCCGCCGGACGTACGAAACGCTCGGGCGCAGCCGGTCCGGCATCCGCCGGGGTCCGGGGCCGTACGGCCCCGGGCTCCGGGAGCCCGGGGCCGTTCGGACGCGGGGCGGCTCGGACGCGGGGCGGCTTCGGCGCGGGGCCGCCGCGGATGCGGAAAACGCGGAGGCCGGTCAGCTCCCCAGCTAACCGGCCACCACTTGCCGTCCGCCGCACCCCCGTCCCCACGGGGTTATGGCCGGATGTCCCCGACCCGGACCGCTCTTCCGGGCCCGGGGCGCCGCTCAGCGCCCCAGCATCACGCCCACGGACGACGCCTGTGTCACTACCGCTTCCCAGCCACCGATGACATAGAGCAGTAGTGCCGCCAGAGGAAGAACCATGGCCGTCGCCACCAGGGGGTGGCGCTGACCGGGCCGCCGGCCGCCGAACGCCGCGGTTGCCCTGCGTTCCTGCGTGCGGATCATGGTCCGCGTCGCCGTATCGGCCATGG
This sequence comes from Streptomyces sp. NPDC003691, assembly GCF_053981115.1. Lineage (NCBI taxonomy): Bacteria > Bacillati > Actinomycetota > Actinomycetes > Kitasatosporales > Streptomycetaceae > Streptomyces > Streptomyces sp. NPDC003691. The sequence goes on from NZ_JBSFNQ010000172.1 coordinate 3,054, forward strand.
TTCCTCTCCTGTCGTGGTCAACAGCGGCGGGTGTCCGACCTCGGGGGACGAGTACTGCACCCGCCGCTTGACCACAACATTAGGTTTCCGGCGGGGCCCGAACGTCATGCCCGCGTACTGATTCCCGGGCCTCCGAGAGGATGAGCCGAGGTCCTTCGGCGTACTCCCCTGGGTGGAGAAGCCGCCTCAGGTCTGAGGGGTTTCCCGGAGGGGACGCTCCGAGGGGTCGTCCCGCGGGACGGGCTGCTCCACCAGTGCGAGCACCCGGTTGGCCATAAAACGGGCGGTCCGCACCACGACCCCGGTACGGGTGACTTCGCTCACTTCGACCACCCCCCTGCGGACTGCCGTCTCCACTCTGCGGCCTGCCCGGCTTGCCACGACTTCGTACGTCCGGGTGCTGTCGCCCGCGTCCACGACGATCTCCACGCGATCACCTTTCACTGATCCAATCCCCCTCCGGCGACGGTCGGTTGAGATTCCGCGCGGGTCGCGGGAGCCGGATTCCGTACTCCCTGACCTCTGGTCAATTCTCCCATCGGGCACTGACAATCGTTCGTCCCCGGAGGGCGCGGCCTATGAGCGCACCGGGGCGGCGGTACGTAAGCTGTGCCACGTCGAAACGGACGATCGGACACCACCGGTCGGGGCCGCCCGGTAACGGACCGGCCGTAACAAGCGGGTGGGGCCTCCCACCGAGGGACACGGGGTGGGGGCTCCCCCACCGTAGGCAGGGGACGGACGATGGCGATGATGCGGCTCCGGCGCGAGGACCCGCGTGTCGTCGGCTCGTTCCGTATCCACCGGCGGCTCGGCGCGGGCGGGATGGGCGTGGTGTACCTGGGCTCGGACCGGCGCGGCCAGCGGGTGGCGCTGAAGGTGATCCGGCCCGATCTGGCGGAGGACCAGGAGTTCCGTTCCCGGTTCGCCCGTGAGGTGTCGGCGGCCCGGCGGATCCGGGGCGGTTGTACGGCCCGGCTGGTGGCGGCCGATCTCGACGCCGACCGGCCGTGGTTCGCCACCCAGTACGTGCCCGGCCCCTCGCTGCACGACAAGGTGAACGAGGAGGGCGTGCTCCCGGCCGCCGAGGTGGCCGCGATCGGCGCGGCGCTCTCCGAGGGGCTGGTCGCCGTCCACGAGGCCGGGGTGGTGCACCGCGACCTCAAGCCGTCGAACATCCTGCTCTCCCCCAAGGGCCCCCGCATCATCGACTTCGGTATCGCGTGGGCCACCGGCGCCTCCACCCTCACCCATGTCGGCACGGCCGTGGGCTCCCCCGGCTTCCTCGCGCCCGAACAGGTCCGGGGTGTCGCGGTCACCCCGGCGACCGACGTCTTCGCGCTCGGCGCCACCCTCGCCTACGCGGCCACCGCCGACTCCCCCTTCGGGCACGGCGGTTCCGAGGTCATGCTCTACCGGGTGGTGCACGAGGAGCCGCATCTGCACGGGGTCCCGGACGCGCTGGCCCCGCTGCTGCGGGCCTGTCTGGCGAAGGATCCGCTGGAGCGCCCGAGCACCCTCCAGCTCTCCATGCGGCTGAAGGAGATCGCCGCCCGGGAGGCGCAGGGGCCCGCCGACGGCCGGCCGCCGGTGCCCCGGGAGCGGATCGACACCCTCCGTACGGGACAGCCGCCGCGCCATCCGCAGCGCACCGAGCAACTGGACCGTACGGAGCGGCTGGAGCGCCCGGACCGGCCCGAGCGGGACCCCCGCGACCGGCGCACCGGCGGGGGCGGCGCCCCGCGCCCCCGGCCGCCGCGCACCGGCGGCTCGGCCCGCCCCGTACCCTCGCGCGGCGGTGCCCCGTCCCGTACCCAGGGCCGTCCGACCGGACGGCAGGGAGTGCGCACCACATCCACGGGCCGCCGCCCGGCCAACCCCCGGCTGCTGCGGCAGCGGATCGTGGTCTTCTTCGTGGTGACGCTGATCGTGGCGCTCGGTATCGCGGCCGCCCAGCAGCTCTAGGCTCATTCTTCCGGCGGTGCCGGCTTCCGGGCCGGGCCCCCGGCCGTCGCGGTGACCGTGTCCGTACCACCATGCCCGTCCGGCGCGCTCCCGGGCCCGCCCGGCCCCCACGGGCCCACCGGCACGCCCGTGACATGCGAAAAGCGAGGAGCACCCGCTCCTCGCCACTCTCAAGATATAGCGCACCGGGGGGCTTGCAGCAAGGCCCCCGTCGTACCGCAGAATCACTGCCTCAGGCCGGAACCTGCGTTAATGGGAGATTCACGAAGTATGTGCGCCGTTGTCGATCCGCCGCCCGCGGACCACCCCACCGCGCCGGAGCGACCCACGATCGGAGCCCCCGTCATGACCCCCGTGACACCCCTGCCCACCAGCGTCTTCGAGCTGTCGGGCCCGCTCGCCGCCAAGGCCGACCCGGCGCTGATCGCCGAGGACGAGCGGCATTTCACGGCGGTCGCCCGGAGCCTGGAGGAGGCCGTCGCCGAGCTGTCCGGGCGGCTCGCGGCCGAGCTGAGGTCACCCGGCGGGGCCGGGCGGGCGGCGATGGACCGGGACACCCGGATCCACGAGCTGACGGCCCGGCTGCGGACGCTGCGCCGCTTCGGCCTGGACCTCTGTCTCGGCCGTATCGTCCCCGAGGACGGCTCGGGATCCGTATACATCGGCCGGGTCGGGCTCACCGACTTCTCGGGGCGGCAGCTCCTGGTCGACTGGCGCTCCCCCGCCGCCGAACCGTTCTTCGCAGCGACCCACGCCGATCCGTCGGGGCTGGTCAGCCGGCGGCGCTACCGCTGGTCCGGCGGCCGGATCGGTGACTACTGGGACGAGGTGTTCGCCCCCGAGGGGCTGGAAGGGCATGCCGCCCTCGACGACCAGTCGTCGTTCATCGCCGGGCTGGGCGGCGCCCGCTCGGCCCGGATGCGCGACGTCCTCGGCACCATCCAGGCCGACCAGGACGCCGTGATCCGGGCCGGATCCCGCGGCGCCCTGGTCGTCGACGGCGGCCCGGGTACCGGGAAGACCGTGGTGGCGCTGCACCGGTCCGCGTACCTCCTGTACGCCGATCCCCGGCTCGGCCGCCGCCGGGGCGGGGTGCTGTTCGTCGGCCCGCACCAGCCCTATCTGGCCTATGTCGCCGATGTGCTGCCCGGTCTGGGCGAGGAGGGGGTCCGCATCTGCACCCTGCGGGACCTGGTCGCCGAGGGGTCCGCCGCGCGGCCCGAGACCGATCCCGAGACGGCCCGGCTCAAGTCCTCCGCGGATCTCGTACGGGCGATCGAGACGGCGGTCCGGTTCTACGAGGAGCCGCCCACCGACGAGCTGACCGTCTCCACCGACTGGGGCAACGTGCGGCTGACCGCCGACGACTGGGCCGAGGCCTTCGAGGCGCCGGGGCCGGGCGCGCCGCACAACGAGGCCCGGGAAACCGTCCGGACGGAGCTGTTCTCGATCCTCTTCGACAAGCTGGGCAACGAGGACGTACCGGAGAGCCACTTCCGGAAGGCGCTGCGGCGCGACCCGAAGCTCACGGAGGCCCTGAACCGCGCCTGGCCGCTGCTGGAGGCCGCCGACCTGGTCGGGGACCTCTGGTCGGTACCCGCCTATCTGCGACTGTGCGCCCCCTTGCTGGGCCCGGACGAGGTGCGGCGGCTCCAGCGGACCGACGCCGGGGCCTGGACGGTGTCCGATCTGCCGCTCCTCGACGCGGCCCGGCAGCGGCTCGGCGACCCGCGGGCCGCGCTGCGCGGCGTCCGCCGCGCGGC
>NZ_JBSFNQ010000173.1:0-6188 GCF_053981115.1 Streptomyces sp. NPDC003691
CCGGTCTCGCCGCCCGCGCCCGCCAGCGCGGCCTCGGGATCCGGGTCCGCCGGGCCCGCGGGGACCCACTGGGACCGCTCCCTGCGGTACGGCCACCACCGCCCGTCCGGCCCGTACCGCAACTGGAGGTCGGCGCCCACCACCGTCCAGCGGCCGGGCGCCGCGGAGCGTAGTTTCGGCCGCCGGTCCGCGGCCTCCCAGGCACTCTCCAGCGCGGCCGAGGCCCGTGCCAGCTCCTCCTCCGCCGGGGACCAGCCGTCGTCGAGGACGAGCAGCGCTACGGGACCGCCGGTCCGCCAGGCCCGTGCCGCCAGCTCCAGTTCGGCCCGCGAACGGCCCGTCGCCGCCGCCAGCCGGCCGGTGACCAGCGGCCCCGGCACCGCGGCCGCCAGCCGTACCGCGTCCTCGCCGAACGACGGATCCGGCTCCACCGGACGGCTCCCGTGCCCCGGCGCCAGCGCCTCGGCCAGCATCCGGTGCGCCCGTACGGCCGCGTCCGCGGCGAGGAACTCCAGGGCGTCCGGACCGGCACCGGGTGCCGGATCCGTCTCGGCGTCCAGACACGGCGGCGGCCCCGGCTCGTCCGGCACCGGCGGCGGCGCGGGCAGCGGCGGCAGGATGTCCCGGGCGGCGAACGCCTCCGCCGCCGGCACCCAGGCCGCCTCCGCGCCCCCGGCCCCCCGCGCACCGCCGTCCTCCGGCGCGGCTCCCGCCGCCCGGGCGACGCTGCGCTCCTGGAGCTCGTCGAGCAGCCGCCGCTCCCCGCGGCCCCGCATCAGCAGCAGCACGAACGGGTCCTGGTCCAGCAGCCGCGCCACCGTGTAGCAGAGGGCCGCGGCATGCGGGCACAGGTCCCACGACTCGCAGCCGCACTCCGGTTCCAGATCGCCCATCCCCGGCAGCAGCTCCACCCCCGCCGTCGCCGCGTCCTCCACCAGATGCGGCGGCATATCCCGGTCCAGCAGCGCCGCGATATGGCCCGCCCGGTCGACCGCCATGTCCAGGAAGCGGTCCCAGTCGCCCTCGTCCAGCCGGGGGATCAGCACATCGACGCGGTGCCGGGTGCCGTCCCGGTCCCTCACCACCGCCGTGATCCGGCCCGGGCGCACCGACACCGCACCCACGGCTCCCTCCCTGGCATGCCGGCGGCCCTTCTTCAGCTGCTGGGCGTCGAGCGCCGTGTCCTCCAGCGCCTTGATCCACGAGCGCCCCCACCAGGTCGCCGCGAAACCCCGGCCCGCCACGGGCGGCAGCGCGGCGAACGTCCGCTCGTCATCCGCGCCCCCGCCCTCGTCGCCGTACACGGCGTCGTCCTCCTGCTCGTACGGGTCGAACCCGTCCTCCTGACCTTGCCCGCCGTCCCTCGTCAACGGTCCGTCCCTTCCCGCAGCTCCACCAGATTCGCCAGTTCGGTATCCGTCAACTCGGTCAGCGCGGCCTCGCCGGACGAGCCCAGCACCGCGTCCGCCAGCTCCCGTTTGCGCAGCAGCATTCCGGCGATCCGGTCCTCCACCGTCCCCTCCGCGATCAGCTTGTGCACCTGCACCGGCTGGGTCTGGCCGATGCGGTAAGCGCGGTCGGTGGCCTGGGCCTCGACCGCGGGGTTCCACCAGCGGTCGTAGTGCACGACATGCTCCGCCCGGGTCAGGTTGAGCCCGGTGCCCGCGGCCTTCAGCGACAGCAGGAACACCGGCACCTCACCGTCCTGGAAGCGGCCGACCATCGCCTCCCGCTCCGCCACCGGCGTCCCGCCGTGCAGCAGTTGCGTCCCGACGCCCCGGTCCGCGAGATGCCGCTCCAGCAGCCTGGCCATCTGCACGTACTGGGTGAACACCAGAACACTGGCGCCCTCGGCGAGGATGGTGTCCAGCAGTTCGTCCAGCAGCTCCAGCTTTCCGGAACGGCCCGCGACCACCGGCCGTTCCTCCTTCAGATACTGCGCCGGATGGTTGCAGATCTGCTTGAGCGCGGTGAGCAGTTTGACCACCAGACCGCGCCGTTCCATCCCGTCGGCGTCCGCGATCGCGGCCAGCGTCTCGCGCACCACGGCCTCGTACAGACCGGCCTGCTCCGGGGTGAGCGGCACCGCGCGGTCGGTCTCCGTCTTCGGCGGCAGCTCCGGCGCGATACCGGGGTCGGACTTCCGGCGGCGCAGCAGAAACGGCCGCACCAGGGCCGCCAGTTGCGCGGCGGCCACCGGGTCGCCGCCCTCCACGGTCCGCGCGTAGCGCGAGCGGAAGGTGCCCAGCCGGCCCAGCAGGCCGGGCGTCGTCCAGTCCAGGACCGCCCACAGCTCGGACAGGTTGTTCTCCACCGGGGTGCCGGTGAGGGCGACCCGGGCCCGCGCCCCGATCGTCCGCAGCCCCCGCGCGGTCGCCGAGTACGGATTCTTGACGTGCTGCGCCTCGTCGGCCACGACCATGCCCCACGGGACGTCCGCCAGCCTCGCGGCGTCCAGGCGCATCGTGCCGTACGTGGTCAGGACGAACTCCCCGGCACCGAGGGAACCGAGGTCGCGCCGGGCGCCGTGGAAGCGGCGCACCGGCGTTCCGGGGGCGAACTTCCCGATCTCGCGCTGCCAGTTGCCCATCAGGGACGCCGGACAGACGACCAGCGTCGGCCCCGCGGCCGCCGGATCCGTCTGCCGGTGCAGATGGAGCGCGATGAGGGTGATGGTCTTGCCGAGGCCCATATCGTCGGCGAGACAGCCGCCGAGACCGAGCGAGGTCATCCGGTGCAGCCAGTTGAGCCCGCGCAGCTGGTAGTCGCGGAGCGTGGCGGCGAGCGCGGCGGGCGGGCCGATCTCCTGCTCGCCGCCCTCCGGGTCGGCCAGCCGGTCGCGGAGCCTCGCCACCCAGCCGGAGGCGTCGACGTCGACCCGGCGGCCGTCGATCTCGGCGGAGCCCGTGAGGACCGCGGCGAGGGCGTCGACCGGCGTCACCTTGCGGTCCTGCCCGAGCCGGGCCCGCCGCAGTTCCCCCGGGTCGACGAGGACCCACTGGTCCCGCAGTTTCACCAGCGGCCGGTTGGCCTCGGCCAGCCGGTCCAGCTCCGCCCGGGTCAGCGGATGGCCGCCGAGGCTGAACCGCCAGTTGAAGGCGAGCAGCGCGTCGGCGGAGAGGAACGACGGCAGACCGGACTCCTCGTCCTGACGGCGGCCGTCCCCGCCGTCACCTGCGCCCGTGCCGTCGTCGGGCGGCCCGACGACGGCGCGCGCGGTGAGGCGGTACGCCATCTCACGGGGCCAGTGGACCTGGACCCCGCTGGCGGCGAGTGCCCGGGCGGCGTCGCCGAGCAGTTCGGCGATCTCCTCGTCGGCCAGTTCGATGGCGTCGGGGACCGCGGCGTGCAGCAGCGGCGTCAGCGGAGCCCAGGAGCGGGCGGCCCGGCGCAGCGCGAGCAGCGCGTCCATCCGGGCGCGCGGACCGAAGGCGCCGCCCGCGCCACCGCCCGCCCAGACGTCGGCCGCGTCGAGGACGACCGCGGGATCGCTGACGCTGTGCATCTGGAGCACGGCGCGGAATCCCGGCTCGGCACCGGTCCCGTCCCCCTCGTCGTCGCCGGCGGCGGGACCGGCGGGAGCCCCGCCCGGGGTGGTGAGTTCGATGCGGAGCGAGAGCCGTACCCCCGCGTCGTGGCCCGCGGCGATGTCCGCCGCCCAGGCGCGGGCACCCGGCAGCCGGTGCGGCTCCTCGGCGGCGAAGACCGGGGTCCCGGCGGCGGCCGCGGCGGCCGGGGTGCGCGGCAGGGTGTCCGCCACCGCGTCCGCGAAGGCCCGCACCAGGTGCTCGGGATCGGGCAGCAGCAGAGTGCCGGAACCGTCCGGTGCCGTGGGCCGCGGGACCGCGTGCGCGGTCGGGGGCATCGAAGCGGCGAGGGTCCGTATCGCCTCCGTGTCGGCCGGGCTGAGCGGACCGGCGCGCCAGGCGTCGTGGTCGGCGGGGCTGAGCCCGGGCAGCAGCAGACCGCGGGCGACGAGCTGGAGGGCGAACACCGCGGCGCTGCCCCAGAAGGCGGCGGAGGGCGTGGCGTCCGGGGCGGTGCGGGCCCGGGTCAGTACCGGGAGGGCGTCGCGCACGGACAGTGTGAGGGCGTCGACCGTATGCGGGCGTACGTCGTCGGCGACGACGGTCAGCGGTGCGGGGGAGGCCCCGGGATGGCCGGGCAGGGCCTCGCCGTGCGGGTGCCAGAACGCGAACCGGCCGGTCCGGGCGGGATCGCCGGGGAGGAAGGTGACATGGCAGAGGGCCAGGAGGGCGACGGACCGAGAGGGCTGGGAGAGAGGAGAGGAGGCGGCGGAGGAGGGCGTCAGGCGGGATCCGTCGGCCGGTGAGGGTGGTGCCGCGGAGGGTCTGTGCACAGTGATGACCGGATTCCTCAAATTTGACTAGTCGAGGGATGGAGTCGTTGATTGTACTGCGGATCACCATAGGGGGAACTCTCCGCCGGTGTGATATCGGTCATGGGTGGTGAGCCGCCCCGCCGGGGTGTCACCGGCACCACCCGCGGCCGGGCGGTGGCCCCCGGCATGGTCCGGGGGATGGCGTCATGGTTCCCGGCAGGTCCCGGGACCTAGTTTTCGGGTGTCGGAGGGACCGCGGATCCATCACCCGGCACCTTCCCCGCCGGGCCCGGCGGGCAGTGCCCGTCCGCATGGTCCGCCACGGGCCGTCCAGCGCGGCCCTTCCCCGTGACCCGTACGCCACAGACCGGAGAGCGCCATGTCCCAGGCCACCGCCGTACCCTCCCCGCCTCCGTCACCGGACGGCCCCGGCTCCCGGCCGGCTTGTCCGGGGGAGCGGCGGCCGCGCCGCTGCGCGGGCAGCGAGTTCGCCCCGCTGCTGCGCGCCGTACGGGATCAGGGACTGCTGGAGTACCGAACGGGCTGGTACGCGCGCTGCATCGCCTCCCATGTACTCGGTATCGCCGCCGTGGTCACCGGGACGGCGCTGGCCGGAGACTCCTGGTGGGTGCTGCTGCTCGCCCCGCCGCTGGCGGTCTTCTCCGCCCGCGCCGCGTTCGTCGGCCACGACGCCGGGCACTCCCAGATCACCGCCGACCGCAGGGCGAGCCGGCTCATCCAGCTGCTGCACGCCAATGTGCTGCTCGGCATGAGCCAGGAGTGGTGGAACGACAAGCACAACCGCCACCACGCCAACCCCAACCACATCGACAAGGACCCGGACGTCGTCGCCGACATCCTCGTCTTCACCCGTCGGCAGGCCACCGGCCGCCGCGGCTTCCGCGGTCTGCTCACCCGCCATCAGGCCTGGCTGTTCTTCCCCCTGACCACCCTGGAGGGAATAGCCCTCAAGGTCTACGGCTTCCGCGGGGTGTTCGGCGGCGGCGCGGTCTTCCGGACGGCCCGCGCCCGGTGGACCGAGGGCACCCTGCTCCTGGCCCATCTGGTCCTCTACACCGTGTTTCTCTTCACCACGATGCCGGTCTCCCGGGCCCTGGTCTTCGCCCTGATCCACCAGATGCTCCTCGGTCTCCACCTCGGTATGGCGTTCGCGCCCAATCACAAGGGGATGGAGATGCTCGACGACGAGACGGGCCAGGGTCTGGGCCATCTGCGCCGGCAGGTGCTGACGTCCCGGAACGTCAGCGGCGGCCGGGCCGTGGACTGGCTGCTCGGCGGTCTGAACCACCAGATCGAGCACCATCTCTTCCCGAGCATGCCGCGGCCGCATCTCAGGCTGGCCCGGCCGCTGGTCAAAGCCCACTGCCGGGCGCTGTCGCTGCCGTACACCGAAGCCGGTCCCGTCGACTCGTACCGGCGGGCCCTGGCCCATCTGCACGATGTCGGCGAGCCCCTGCGGGCGGAGCGGGGCGGTACCGCCTGAACGGTCGGGGAACCGGCCTTCGCGCGGACACGTTGTTACGGACAGGAGCGGCCGAGGCCGCGTGAGGAGGTGCCGGGATGAACACCCGTACGAAGATCGTCGCAGGGGGCGCGGCCGTCGGGCTGCTGCTGATACCCGTCATCGGGTTCTGGTGGGCGCTGCTCGTCGTGCTCGGCGTACCCGCCGCCGCCTATCTGGCGCTCGACCCCGCTCAGCGGCGCAGGCTGCGCAGAGTCTCCCGCAAGGAGGATCGTTCCGTACGCCCGGGAACGGGCCGTACGCGCCGGGCCCCGGGCCCGTCCGGTCACGGTCGGCGATGAGTCGCGGCCGGGGCGGGTCGAG
>NZ_JBSFNQ010000174.1:0-6124 GCF_053981115.1 Streptomyces sp. NPDC003691
GGTCGGTGGCCAGGGCCTCGCGGGGGCTCATGCCGAAGAACTCGGCGTCGAACCGGTGCGCGTCGTAGAGGAACCCGCCCTCGCGCACATAGGTGTGCCCGGCCCGGTCCGGATCGGGGTCGTAGAGACTCTCCGTGTCCCAGCCCCGGTCGGTGGGGAAGGCGCCGATCGCGTCGATGCCCTCCGTGACCAGCTTCCAGAGTGCTTCGGGGGAGTCTGCCCCGCCCGGATAGCGGCAGCCGATGCCGACCACCGCGATCGGCTCGTCGTCGGCCGGGGCGACCACGGGCCCGCCGCGGCCGCTACCGGGTGCGGCGGCCGTCGACGGGTTGCCGGAGAGCCTGGCGGCCAGTTCGCCCGCGATGGCCGTCACCGTGGGACGGTCGAAGACCAGGGTGGTCGGGAGCCGGAGCCCGGTCGCCTCGCCGAGCCGGTTGCGGAGTTCGAGGGCGGTCAGCGAGTCGAAGCCCAGTTCGCTGAGGGCCCGTTCGGTGTCGATGCCCTGGGCGTCGGAGTGGCCGAGTACCTCGGCCACCTGCCCCCGTACGAGATCGACCAGCGCGGTGATCCGGTCCGCCGGGTTCGCGGCCGGGGACGCCACCTCCACGGTCGCCGCGGCCGCACGGCGGCGCCGGGCCCCGGCCAGCTCGCGCAGCAGCGGCCCCCCGGTGCCGGGCGGCGCGGCGCGCAGTGCCGCGAGGTCGAGCCGTACCGGTACGGCGAGCGGTACGTCCGTGGACAGCGCCGCGTCGAACAGCGCCAGCGCGGTCTCCGTCGGCAGCGGCAGTACGCCGGACCGCCGGGCGCGCTGCCGGTCGGCCGGGGAGAGGCCGCCGGTCATCGTGCTGGCCTCGGCCCACGGGCCCCAGGCCAGCGAGACGGCCGGCAGTCCGGCGGCCCGGCGGCGGGCGGCGAGTGCGTCCAGGAAGGTGTTGGCGGCCGCGTAGTTGGCCTGGCCGGCGCCCCCCAGGACCCCCGCCAGCGACGAGAAGAGCACAAACGCCGTCAGATCGGCTTCCGCGGTGAGCTCGTGCAGATTCCAGGCGCCGTCCGCCTTGGCCCGGAGCACCGTGTCGAACCGCTCGGGGGTGAGACTCTCGAACAGGCCGTCGTCGAGCAGGCCCGCCGCGTGGATGACGGCTCCCAGGGGACGTTCCGCCGCCGTATCGCGGAGCAGTACGGCGAGCGCGTCCCGGTCGGCGGTGTCACAGGCCACGACCACCGGCTCGGCGCCCAGCGCGGTCAGTTCGGCGACCAGCTCCGCGGCTCCCTCGGCGGCGGGGCCGCCGCGGCTGGTCAGCAGCAGATGCCGGACACGGTGTTCGGTGACCAGATGGCGCGCCAGCAGGGTGCCGAGCGTGCCCGTGCCGCCGGTGACGAGGACGGTGCGCTCCGGGTCGAACACAGGGGTCGTGACCGGGGCGGGGGGCACCGTCCCGCCCAGGCGCGGCACCCGGATCGTGCCCGCGCGCAGCGCCAGCTGGGGTTCGCCGCTGCGCAGCGCGGCGCCGAGCGCGGCCCGGGACTCCGGTGTCCCGTCCTCGTCGACGAGGACGATGCGGCCGGGGTGCTCGTTCTGTACGGAACGGAGCATCCCCCACAGGGGTGCCGCCGCCGGATCCGCCCCGCCGCCGGGTGCCTCGTGGCCCGTGTGGACGGCGTCGCGGGTGAGCAGCGTCAGGGTGCCGTCCCCCCTGCGGTCGTCCGCGAGCCACGCGCCGACCAGGGCCAGTACCCGGCCCACGGCGGTCCGGACCCGCCGCGGGACCGGTTCGTCCCCGGCCACCGGCGGGACGGCCACCACCAGATCGGGCAGCGGTACACCGGGCGGCGCGGCGGCCAGCACACCGGGATCCGCGACGGCGGGCGGTGCCTCGTCCGCCGGGACCGCCGCTCCTTCGAGGGCGGGCCAGGAGACCTCGTAGAGCGGCGCGGCGGCGGATCCGGACGGGATACGGGCGACGGGCACATCATGGAGCGCGAGGGACTCGACCGCCGCCACCGGCCGCCCCTCGCCGTCGGAGAGGTCCAGGGACCAGGTGCCGTCGCCGTCCCGGCCCGGACGGAGCCGGACCCGCAGCGTCGTCGCACCCTCGGCCCACAGGGAAACCCCCGACCAGGAGAACGGCAGCCGTACGGTCGCCGCCCGCTTCCCGGCCCCGTCGGCCGCCCCCTCCGGGGGCAGTTCGTGCAGGAAGAGGGGGTGCAGCGCGGCGTCCAGCAGCGCCGGATGCAGGGCGAACCGCCCCGCGCGGTCCCGTGCCTCCTCCGGGAGCCGTACCTCGGCGTAGAGAGTGGCACCGGAGCGCACGACGGAGCGCAGCCCGCGGAAGGCGGGTCCGTAGCCGTAGCCGAGGCCCGGCAGGCGCTCGTACAGGCCCTCCACATCGACGGGGACCGCGTCCCGCGGCGGCCGCAGCCCGGCACCGGCGGCCGTGCCCGCACCTGTCTCACCGGTATCCGCCCCGGCACCGGCGGGCGGCGGGCCGCCCGGGGCCAGGACGCCGGAGGCGTGCCGCTCCCACGGCGTGTCGTGCACGTCCCCGCCGGGGTGGGCGTGGACGGTGAAGGCCCGGCGGCCCTTCCCGTCGGCGGGCTCCAGCAGCAGCTGGACGGGACGGCCCTCGTCCGGCACGGTCAGGGGCGCCTCCAGGACCAGCTCCTCGACCGAGGGGCAGCCGGTGCGTTCCCCGGTGTGCAGGGCCAGTTCGACGAGAGCGGCGCCGGGCAGCACCGGGATGCCCGCCACCGTGTGGTCGGCCAGCCAGGGCAGCGACCCCGGGGTCAGCCGGCCGGTGAACACCTGCCGCCCGCCGTCGGCCAGCGACAGTTCACCCCGCATCAGCGGATGACCGGCACTGCGCAGTCCGGCCGCGGCCAGGTCGGCGGGTTCGTCGGCCTCCAGCCAGTAGGACGTCCGCTGGAAGGGGTACGTCGGCAGCGGTACGGGAGGTTCCGCCGGGAGCGGACCGGAGCGCTCCGGGAGCAGGGCAGTCAGTTCGACGGGCACCCCGCCGGCCCGCAGCCGGGCGGCCGCGGTCACCGCGGCCGTGTCCTCCGGAAGGCGGCGGTCCAGTACGGAGGTCAGCACGGCCCGGTCACCCGCCGCCGTTTCGGCGAGCGCGGTGAGCGTGTTGTCCGGGCCGAGTTCGGCGTACACGGTGACGCCGTCCTCGCGCAGGGCCTCGACCGCGGGGTGGAACCGGACGGTCTCCCGGGCCTGGCGGGCCCAGTAGCCGGGGTCCGCCAGCTCCTCGAAGGAGGCGGGCTTCCCGGTGAGGGTGGAGACGAAGGGAACGACGGGCGGGCGGAAGCGGATACCCGCCGCGATCTCGCGCAGCTCGTCCAGGACGGGGTCCATCAGAGCGGAGTGGAAGGCCCGGGCGACCGTCAGCGCGCGGGTGCGGTGTCCCAGCTCCGCCAGCCGCCGGCCGAGCGCCGCCACGGCGGCCTCCTCGCCGGAGACCACGGTCGCCTCGGGGCCGTTCACGGCGGCCAGCCAGACCCCGCCCGCCCACGGCCCGTCGTCGAGCAGCCCGGCCACCGTCTCCTGCCCGGCGCGTACGGAGAGCATCGCCCCGCCCGCGGGCAGCCGCTCCATCAGCCTGCCGCGGGCGGCGACCAGCGCGCACGCGTCGTCCAGGTCGAGGACTCCGGCGGCATGGGCGGCCGCGATCTCCCCGACCGAATGGCCCGCCACCCGGTCCGGCCGGACGCCCCAGGAGCCGAGGAGCCGGTACAGGGCGGTCTGGAGGGCGAAGAGCGCGGGCTGGGTGTACTCGGTGCGGGTGAGAAGGGGTTCGCCGTCGTGTCCCGAGGGGTTCCCCGCCGGGTCCGGGTCCGGGCCTGTGTCGGGGTCGGTGTCCGGTGTTTCGGCGAACATGACGTCGCGGAGGGGGTGGGGGAGATGGGGGTCGAGTCGTCGGCAGACGTCGTCGAGTGCGTCGGCGAAGACCGGGAAGGCGGTGTAGAGGCCGCGGCCCATCCCGGGGCGCTGGCTGCCCTGCCCCGAGAAGAGGAACGCGATCCGCTGCTCACCCGCGGGGCCCGTGCCGCGGACCGTCCCCGCCGCCCGCTCACCGCGGGCCAAGGCCTCGAGCGCCGTGGTGAACTCCTCCCGGCTGCGGCCGACGATCACCGCGCGGTGCGCGAACGGCGTACGGGACACGGCCAGCGCACGGGCCACGGCGGCGTCGTCGGGACCGGGCGACGCCGCGAGCTCCTCGGCCAGCCGGGCCGCCTGGGCCCGGAGGGCGGGTTCGGTGCGGGCGCTGAGCAGCCAGGGGACCGGAACGTCCGGCCGGAGTCCGGACCCGGACCCGGACTGCCGGGCCTCCCCGGTCCCTTCGGACCCCACAGCCCCCTCGGACTGCCCGGATTCCCCGGCGCCTTCGGGCTCCCCGTACTCCCCGTACGCTTCGGCGGGCGGCTCCTCCACGACGAGATGGGCGTTGGTGCCGCTGATACCGAAGGACGAGACGGCGGCGCGCCGGGGCCGGCCGGTGTCCGGCCAGGGCTGTGCCGAGGTCAGCAGCCGCAGCGGGGTGTCCCAGGGGGAGTGGGGCGTCGGCGCGTCGATGTGCAGGGTCCGCGGGAGGTGCCCGTAGCGCATCGCCATGATCATTTTGATGAGGCTTGCGACGCCCGCGGCGGCCTGCGTGTGGCCGATGTTGGATTTGATGCTGCCGAGATAGAGGGGCCGGTCGTCCGGCCGCTCGGCGCCGTAGGTGTTGTGCAGGGCCCGGGCCTCGATGGGGTCGCCGAGCGTCGTCCCCGTGCCATGGGCCTCGATCACGTCGACATCGGCGGCCGTCAGGCCCGCCGAGTCCAGCGCCTGCTGGATGACCCGCTGCTGGGAGGGCCCGTTGGGCGCGGTCAGCTGGCTGCTGGCACCGTCCTGGTTGACCGCCGAGCCGCGGATCACCGCGAGGACCCGGTGTCCGTTCCGCCGGGCGTCCGACAGCTTCTCCAGCACCAGTACGCCGACACCCTCCGCCCAGCCCGTGCCGTCGGCGGCCGCCGCGAACGGTTTGCACCGGCCGTCCGGCGCCAGCCCGCGCTGTCGGCTGAACTCGACGAACGTGTTGGGGGTGGCCATCACGGTGACCCCGCCCGCGAGGGCGAGGGTGCATTCGCCGCGCCGCAGGGCCTGGGCGGCGAGATGGATGGCGACCAGTGAGGACGAGCAGGCGGTGTCGACGGTGACCGCCGGGCCCTCCAGACCGAGGGCGTACGCCACCCGCCCGGAGGCGATGCTGCCCGCGCTCCCGGCACCGATGTACCCCTCGAAACCCTGCGGGGGCCGGGTGATCCGGGAGGCGTAGTCGTTGTACATGACTCCGGCGAAGACCCCGGTACGGCTGCCGCGCAGCTCCGTCGGGTCGATTCCGGCGCGTTCGACCGCCTCCCAGGAGGTTTCCAGGAGGAGCCGCTGCTGCGGGTCGGTGGCCAGGGCCTCGCGGGGGCTCATGCCGAAGAACTCGGCGTCGAACCGGTGCGCGTCGTAGAGGAACCCGCCCTCCCGGGCGTAGGAGGTGCCGGGATGGTCCGGGTCCGGGTGGTAGAGGCCGTCGAGGTCCCAGTTGCGGTCGGTGGGGAAACCGCCGACGGCGTCCACCTCGTCGCGTACCAGCCGCCAGAGCGCCTCGGGCGAGTCCGCCCCGCCCGGATACCGGCAGCCGATCCCGACCACGGCGATCGGCTCATGACGCTCGGACTCGTACTCCCGCAGCCGGCGGCGCGCCTGGTGGAGATCGGCGGTCACCCGCCTGAGGTAGTCGCGGAGCTTGTCCTCGTTGGCCATACGGACTCAGACCTCCGGATCGGGGAAGGACCGGTACGGCCCTCGGGAGAAGGGGGGCGGCCGGGGCGGGAGGTGCGGCGGCCCGCGGCGGCGCGGCGCGCCCGGGGCCGTGCCACCACCCTCGTGGCGAGGCCCAACGCTCCTCTAAAGAACCGCTACCGCCCGGCCCGGGCAGGTTCCGGAAGGCGGCGCCGTCCGCCCGGACGGCGGGGCGTGCGGCTCCGCCGGGTCGGCGGCCGGGGCAGGGTGATCACGCGCCCGCGCGGCCGCCGCCGGGTACGGCATACGGCGGTGACCGCCGTACCCCGGTCCCGGCGCCGC
>NZ_JBSFNQ010000175.1:0-6058 GCF_053981115.1 Streptomyces sp. NPDC003691
CAGGACGGCGCCTCCAACGGACTCACCTCACCCAACGGCCCCGCCCAGGAACGCGTCATCCAACAGGCACTCGACAACGCCGGACTCTCCTACGCGGACATCGACGCCGTCGAAGCCCACGGCACCGGCACCACCCTCGGCGACCCCATCGAAGCCCAAGCCCTCCACCACACCTACGGCACCCACCGCCCCAACGAACAACCCCTCTACCTCGGCAGCATCAAATCCAACATCGGCCACACCCAAGCCGCCGCGGGCATCGCCGGCCTGATCAAAATGATCATGGCTATCCATCATGCCCGGCTTCCCGAGTCACTCCATATCGACGCCCCCACCCCGCATACCCCGTGGGACGCCTCGCTGGAGCTGCTGACCGAGGCACGTCCCTGGCCCGACACCGGACGCCCCCGCCGCGCCGCCGTCTCCTCCTTCGGCATCAGCGGCACCAACGCCCACCTCGTCATCGAACAACCACCGGCAGCGGAGGAACAGGCGCCGGAGCCGCGTACCGGCACTCCCGTCACCTGGCTGGTGTCGGGTGCCTCCCCGGCCGCGCTGCGTGACCAGGCGGCGCGGCTGGCCGGGCGGTTCTCCGCCGCGGACGGCGAACCGCCGGACATCGGAGACACCGCCTACTCGCTCGCCGTGACCCGGGCGCCGCTGGCCCACCGGGCGGCCGTCACGGGCCGCGACCGCGACGAGCTGCTGGCCGGGCTCGCCGCCGTCGCCGCCGGAGAATCCGCCGCGGGCGTGCTGACTGCGGGGCCCCGGGCGCCCGGCAAGACAGTCTTCGTCTTCCCCGGCCAGGGCAGCCAGTGGCCCGGGATGGGGCTTCGGCTGCTGGCCGATTCGGCCGCGTTCCGGGCGGAGTTCGAGGCCGTCGAGCGGGCCCTCGCCCCCCATGTGGACTGGTCACCGGCCGGGGTGCTGCGCGGCGATCCCGGTGAACCGCCGCTGGAGCGCGTCGACGTGGTGCAGCCGCTGCTCTTCGCGGTGATGGTGTCCCTGGCCGCCGAGTGGCGGGCCGCGGGGGTCGAACCGGCCGCCGTCGTGGGGCACTCGCAGGGCGAGATCGCCGCCGCGTACGTGGCGGGGGCACTGTCCCTGGAGGACGCGGCGCGGATCGTGGCCTCCCGCAGCCGGGTGCTGACCCGGCTGGTGGGCCGCGGCGGCATGGTGTCCGTGGCGGCGGACGAGCGGCGGACGGCGGAACTGCTCGCCCCCTGGGCGGACCGGCTGTCGGTCGCCGCCGTGAACGGCCCCGCCTCCGTAATCGTCTCGGGTGCCGTCGAAGCCCTGGACGCGCTGCTCGCCGCCTGTGCCGAAGCGGACGTACGGGCGCGCCGGGTCCAGGTCGACTACGCCTCCCATTCGGCGCATGTGGACGACGTACGGGCGGACGTGGTCGACGGGCTGTCGGGAATCACGCCCCGGCCCGCGGGCATCGCGTTCTGGTCGACGGTCACCGGGTCCCGGCTGGACACGGCGGAGCTGACACCGGAGTACTGGTTCCGCAATCTGCGGGAGCCGGTACGGCTGGCGGAGACCGTACGGGCCCTGGCGGGCCGCGGCCACCACACCTTCGTGGAGATCAGCCCGCACCCGGTACTCGGGCTCGGGCTCAGCGGCACCCTGGACGACGCCCTGGAAGCGGGCACCGGGGCCGTGCTCGGCACCCTGCGGCGCGACGAGGACGGCCGGTCCCGCTTTCTGCGAACGCTGGCGGAGGCCCATGTCCAGGGCGTCCGGGTCGACTGGGAGCGGGCGTTCGCCGGGGAACCGTACCGGGCGGTGGATCTGCCGACGTACGCCTTCCAGCACCGGCCCTTCTGGTTCGCCCATCGCGCTCCGCACGGTACGGCGGCCGGCCCGGCCCCGGCGGACGCGCCGTTCTGGTCCGCCGTGGCGGAGCCGGACGCCTCGGCGCTGGCCGGGCTGCTGGGGGTGGCCGAGGACGCGCCGCTGACGGCGGTGCTGCCCGCGCTGTCGGCCTGGCACCGTGACGCCGCCGAGGCGGGGACGGTGGACCGCTGGCGGTACCGGGTGGCGTGGAAACCGCTCGCCGGTGCGGCGTCCACCCGCCGCACCGACGGGGACTGGTTGCTCGTCGAGACCGGTGTCCCGGAGGCGAAACCGGTGTACGACGCCTGCCGGTCGGCGCTGGAACGCTCGGGCGCGCGGGTGCTCACGGTCCGGATCGGCGCGGACGGCAGCGGGCGGGCGGCGGTCGCCGGGCGGCTGCGCGCGGTCCTCGGCGACGGCACGGCCGCCCTCGGCGGGGTGTTGTCCCTCGCCGGTCTCGACGAGACGCGGGATCCGGATCTGCCGTCGACACCCCGCGGGCTGGCGCTGACCGTCGCCCTGGTGCAGGCGCTGGGCGAGCTGGCACCGGACACCCCGCTGTGGTGCGTCACCCGCGGCGCGGTCGCGGCCGTACACGGTGAGACACCGGCCGCACCGGACCAGTCCCTGCTGTGGGGGCTGGGGCGGGTGGTCGCTCAGGAACACCACACCCGCTGGGGCGGGCTGCTGGACCTGGCGGCCGACCGGCCCGACGGCGCCGCGGGCGAGCTGCTGGTACGGGCGCTGGGGGCCCCGGGCCGTGACGACCAGATGGCGCTGCGGGCGTCCGGGCTGCTGGGACGGCGGGTGGTACGGGCCCCGGCCGCCGGGTCCGCGCCCGGGCCCGCCTACCGTCCGCGCGGCACGGTCCTCGTCACCGGGGGCACCGGTGCCGTGGGCGGGCATGTGGCGCGGTGGCTGGCCCGGCGCGGCGCTCCGCATCTGGTGCTGGCGGCCCGCCGGGGCGCGGACGCCCCGGGTGCGGCGGAGCTGGGCGCCGAACTGGCCGCGCTGGGCACCCGGGTGACCTTCGCCGCCTGCGACGTGTCGGACCGGGCGGCGCTGGCGCGACTGCTGGACGGGATCCCCGGCGACCTGCCGCTGACCGCGGTGATGCACACGGCCGCGGTCCTCGACGACGGGCCCGTGGACGGTCTCGACGCCGAACGCCTGGAACGGACCCTGCGGGTGAAGGTCGACGGGGCCCGTCATCTGCACGCGCTCACCGAGGGCCTGGACCTGGACGCGTTCGTCCTGTTCTCCTCCACGTCGGGCATGTTCGCCGCGGCCGGGCAGGGCAACTACGCGCCGGGGAACGCCTTCCTCGACGCGTTCGCGCTCCGGCTCCGGGCCGGCGGGCGGCCCGCCGTCTCCATCGCCTGGGGTGCCTGGGGCGGCGGCGGAATGGCCGAGAAGCGGGCAGTGAGCGCCCTGCTGAACCGGCACGGCGTCCCGGCGATGGACCCCCTGTTGGCCACGGCCGCCCTGGAACAGGTGCTGACCCTCCGGGAGACGGCCGTCGCGGTCGCGGACATCGACTGGAGCCGTTTCCACACCGCGTTCACCGCGGTCCGGCCGAGCCCGCTGTTCGAGGACGTCCCCGAGGCGGCGGCCGCCGGACCGGGCGGGGACCGGGACGGCGACGGGCCCGGCGGCACCGGTACGGATCCGGCGGACGGCGGTTTCACCGCACGGCTGGCCGCCGCCACCGGCCGGGCCCGGCGGCTGCTGCTGGAGGACCTCGTCCGGCGTACGGCGGCCGCCGTCCTCGGGTACGACGGGGCCGCGGAGGTGGATACCGGGCGGGCCCTGAAAGAGGCGGGTCTGGACTCGGTGACCGCCGTCGAACTGCGTAACCGGCTGGCGGCCGCCACCGGTCTCCAACTGCCCGCGACGCTGGCGTTCGACCACCCCACGCCACGGGCCCTCGCCGATTTCCTCGACGCCCGGACCACCTCCGGCGGGCCCGCGGCGCCGGAGGCGGCGGCACTGGCCGCGCTGGAATCGGCGCTCGCCGACCCGGAAGCCACCGAGCGGGCCGCCGGGTCCGCGCTGCCGCGGCTGCGTTCGCTCCTCGCCCGGCTGGAGGCGGCGGCCGGGGACCGGCCGGCGGCGACCGATCTCCACGAGGCGACCCACGAGGAGGTCTTCGCCCTGCTCGACCAGGAGCTGGGGCACCACTGAGCCGCGGCAGAGCGGCAGTACCCGGTGTGCCCGGCGGCAGATGCGCCGAACGCGGCCCGACCCCGAAACGTACGAGGACGAATGAGGCTCCGATGACGGAAGAACAGAAGCTCTTCGACTATCTGAAGCGGGCAACCGGCGATCTCCAGCAGACCCGTCGCCGGCTGCACGAGGTGGAGTCGGCGGCGCGGGAGCCGATCGCGGTGGTCGGGATCGGCTGCCGCTATCCGGGCGGGGCGGACTCCCCCGAGGCGCTGTGGCGGCTGGTGGCCGAAGGCCGGGACGCCGTCTCGCCGTTCCCCACCGGGCGGGGCTGGCGGCTGGACGAGCTGTACCACCCCGACCCGGAGCACGCCGGCACGTCCTATGTACAGGAGGGGGGTTTTCTCCATGACGCGGACCGGTTCGACGCCGGGGTGTTCGGCATCAGCCCCCGCGAGGCCCTGGCCATGGACCCCCAGCAGCGGCTGCTCCTGGAGACGTCCTGGGAGGCACTGGAGCGGGCCACCCTCAGCGCGGACAAGCTGCGCGGCAGCGCGACCGGTGTGTTCGTGGGGGCGACGTTCACCGACTACGGGCACGGGCTGACGTCGGTGCCCGAAGGGGTCGAGGGATATCTGATCACGGGCAGTACCGGCAGTGTCCTCTCCGGCCGGATCGCCTACACCCTCGGCTTCGAAGGCCCGGCGGTGACGGTGGACACGGCCTGCTCGTCGTCGCTGGTCGCCATCCATCTCGCCGCCCAGGCCCTGCGCCGCGGCGAATGCACCCTCGCGCTGGCGGGCGGCGCGGTGGTGATGGCCGAGCCGAATGTGTTCGTCGAGTTCAGCCGGCAGGGCGGGCTGGCGCCGGACGGCCGGTGCAAACCGTTCGCCGCGGCCGCCGACGGCACCAGCCTGGCCGAGGGCGTGGGCATGGTGGTGCTGGAGCGGCTTTCGGAGGCGCGGCGGAACGGTCATCCGGTGCTGGCGGTGATCCGTGGTTCGGCGATCAACCAGGACGGTGCCTCCAACGGGCTGACCTCGCCGAACGGGCCCGCGCAGGAGCGGGTCATCCGGCAGGCGCTGGAGAATGCCGGGCTGTCGTACGCCGATATCGACGCGGTCGAGGCGCACGGCACCGGCACCACACTGGGCGATCCGATCGAGGCCCAGGCGCTCCACCACACCTACGGCACCCACCGCGGCGAAGGGCAGCCTCTCTATCTCGGCAGCATCAAATCCAACATCGGCCACACCCAGGCCGCCGCGGGCATCGCGAGCCTCATCAAACTCATCATGGCCATGCGCCACGGGCACCTCCCGCAGAGTCTCCATATCGACGCCCCCACCCCGCACAGCCCCTGGGACGCCTCACTCCAACTGCTCACCGAGCCCCGCCCCTGGCCCGACACCGGACGCCCCCGCCGCGCCGCCGTCTCCTCCTTCGGCATCAGCGGCACCAACGCCCACCTCGTCATCGAACAACCACCCACGGAGGAGACCGCGCGGGCCGGAGGTCCGCAGAACCCCGAGGGTGGGAACAGGCCGGTGCCCTGGATGTTCTCGGCGCATTCGGAGGGCGCGCTGCGGGAGCTGGCCGTACGGCTCCAGACGATGCTCGCCGACGATCCGGAGACGGATGTCGCGGCGGTCAGCAGGTCCCTCGCCGCGACCCGGGCGGAGCTGTCGCACCGGGCCGTCGTGGTGGGCGGGGACCGGGCCGAACTGCTCACCGGGCTCGGTGTGGTGGGCCGGGGTGGTGAGGCGGGGAACGTGGTCCGGGGCACCGCCGCGTCCCGGCCGCTGACCGTGTTCGTCTTCCCCGGCCAGGGCTCCCAGTGGCCCGGCATGGCCCGCGAACTCCTCGACACCCAGCCCGTGTTCGCCCACCACCTCACCGCCTGCCACCACGCCCTCGCACCCCACACCGACTGGTCACTCCTCGACCTCATCCATCAGACCGACACCGCACCCGACCTCGACCGCACCGACGTCGTCCAGCCCGCCCTCTTCGCCGTCATGGTCTCCCTCGCCCGCCTCTGGCAACACCA
>NZ_JBSFNQ010000176.1:0-5955 GCF_053981115.1 Streptomyces sp. NPDC003691
TCCCGATGCCCTCGGCGTACGGCGTCCCGCGCGCCGCTCCGGGGTGACCGGAGGGCTGCCGCCATGACGGAAGGTGAGCATTCCGGCACCGTCGACGAGGGCGGCTGGGAGAACCTCGGCTTCGTCGCGTCCGGCTCCTCGCACTGGACCGGCAGCCAGGTCAGGTTCGCCGACTTCGACGCCGACAGCAGGGCCGACTACCTGATCATCGACGCGAACGGTAGCGCCCGCGCGCTGCTGAACCGGGGCGGCGACGGCCGGGGCGGCTGGGAGGACTTCGGCTATGTCGCGTCCGGGTCGTCGCACTGGACCGGCAGCCAGGTCAGATTCGGCGACTACAACGCCGACAACAAGACCGACTATCTCGTCATCGGCGCCAACGGCAGCCTGCGGGTGTTCCTGAACCTCGGCGGCAACGGCCGGGGCGGCTGGGAAGTCCGGGGTTACGTCGCGTCCGGCTCCGCACAGTGGACCGGCGGACAGGTACGTATCTGATCCCCGCGAATCCCGGTTCTCCGGGTCACGTCCCCGGTCCGGCCGCCGGCCGGGCCGGGGACATTGACGGCGCCGCGCATCCTGCGGCGCCGTCGGCCGGGGCGGGAGTTCCGTTTCCGGCTCGCCCGCCGGACCGCCGTCCGTACCCGGTCGCCGCACACCCGGCACCCGCGGCCGCCGCCCGCGCCCCGGTCCGGCGGTGCCGCAGGCGCCGGCGGACGGGCGCCGGGGCGGGTCGCCGTTCCACGGCCCGGCGGATGCACCCGGGCGGCGTGTTCCGCCGGTCCCTCGTTTCGGGGTCCTCGTTCCACTGCTCCGGGCCCCGCCCGTCGCGTACGGGCCGGGCGCGCGGCACCGTACGGCGGCGGGTTCCGACCCGTCCGCCCTGTCCGGCCCGGTCCCGCCCGGCGTCCGTGGCCCGCGGCGGAAGGTGCCCCGGCCCGTAGTCGTTCCGGGCGTCGGCGGGAGGGCGGCGCTCAGGTCCCGTACGGGACGGCCGTCACGGTCATCGGCTGTGCGGCGGGGCCGAGGGTCGCGGCCGCCACCGGCCGGGGCCGGACTCCCGGCAGCGGGTCCACATGCCACCGGCGCGAGACCGCCGCGGTGAGGAGCGTCAGCTCCGCGAGGGCGAAGTCACCGCCCGGGCAGCCGTGCACCCCGGCCGCGAAGGGAAGATAGGCGCCGCGCGGGGGCGCGGGGTGCCGGGCCGGATCCCAGCGGTCGGGGTCGAACACGGCGGGGGCGCGGTACCAGCGGGGGTCCCGGTGCAGGGCATAGGGACTGTAGAAGATCTGGGCGCCCGGCGGGAGCCGGTGGCCGCCGAACTCCGCCCAGTCCGCTGCCCGGCGGGGAAACAGCCAGATCGGCGGGTAGAGGCGCAGTGTCTCGCGTACCACGCGGCCGGTGAGGACGAGGGCAGGAAGGTCGGACGGGGCGACGGGGCGGTCCCCGACGACCCTCCGGATCTCCTCGCGGACCCGGCGGCGGATCTCCCGGTGGCGGGCCAGCAGGATGAACAGCCAGGCCGCGGCGGCGCCACTGGTGTGCGAGCCGCCGATCAGCAGGGAGGTCACGTCGTCGTGGAGCTGCCGGCGGTCGGTGCCGGCGACGAGACGGGCCATGGCCGGGGTGTCCGGGTCGGCGTCGATGAGGGTGTCGACGACCCGGTGGATGTCGGCGAGAGCGGTGCGGTAGCGCCGGCGTTCGCGGCCCGGCCACCGGTCGGCGAGGGCTGCGGCGGGACCGTAGGCCCTGAGGCCCAGCCCGGTGACGACGACCGGCAGGGCGTGGTGGACGGTCTCGGCGAACCCGGGCGGCAGGGCGCGTCCGAAGAGGGTCTCGGCCACGACGTCGAGGGCCAGTCCGGCTGTTTCCGTGGTGAGTTCGATGCGTCGGCCGTGGTGCCAGGAGTCGGCACGCGCGTTGGCGAGCCGGGCCATGGTGTCGAGGTGGCCGGGCAGACCGGCGGCGTTCAGCAGGGGCTGGACGGCGCGGCGGCGGTCGCGGTGGTGGGTGCCGTCGGCGACGGCGACACCGGTGCCGAACAGGGGGCGGGCCTTGGTGAAGATCTCGCCCCGGCCGAAGCGGCCCCCCGGACCGGTCAGCAGGTTCATGACGAGGTCCGGGTGGTTGAGGAGATAGGCGGGCCGGCGGCCGATTCGGAACTCGACCACGTCCCCGTGCGTTCGCTGGGCTTCGAGGAAGGCCAGCGGCGCCCGGACCAGGTGCAGCGCGTGGCCGAGGAGCGGCAGACCGCCGGGGGCACGGGCGGGGTGCCGACCGGTACCGTACGCCGCCGTCGGGGCGTTCGCCGTTGCCGTCATGGGGTGGCTCCTCGGGTCGGTGTCGCTCCGGCTGTGTACCGGGGGGTGCCGAGCCCCCATTCGAGGTGTCCGCGGGCCCACACGAGGAGCGCTCCGGTGCACCGCTCGGTGTCCCGCCGGACGGCGGGCGGGACACCGAGGGTGTGCAGGAGGGCGGCGAGTTCGTGGCGGGCCCGTTCGTGCGTGCGGAGGCGTTCCTCGCAGGCGTTCGCCACGGCGGTGGCGGCGGTGTGCCTGCCGAGGCCGCGGTGGTGGGCGGCGACGAGGACGAGGTTGTGCGGGTCGCCCCGGGCGGCCTCCTTGTCCACCGTCAGCAGGTCGTTGGTCCAGCAGACCAGGTCGGCCGCCGTGATCAGGAGGTCCTGGTAGGGGCGCGAGCAGTAGAGGTACGGCGGCAGGGGGCGGGCCTCCGTCCGCTCCACCAGGTCGAAGGTGGGCATGATCGCCCCGAACTCGCGGCGCCGGGCGGGGAATGCGGCCGGGCTCGGGACCTGGGCGCCCTGCCGGTGGGCGGCCTGCCACACGCATGCGGAGAGGTAGCCGGCGATGTGCCGGCGGAACCTCAGGTGCCAGGAGTCCGTCATGCCGCAGGAGGCCCGTTCGACGATCTCCGCCAGGGCGCGGCCCATGGGCGAGACGGCCGGGCGTCCGGCGGCGATCCCGAGGAGTTCGCCCAGGTAATCGTCCAGGCGGTCCGCGTCGCGCCCCAGGTCGCTCTCGTCGATCCGGTCGTCGAGGAGGAACAGCCAGGCCAGCCACATCGCCACCAGTTCGCTGTCCGCACGGCCCGCCCGGGGGTGGCACCATGCCGCCAGCAGCCCGGGGCGGATCAGGGTGAGGGCCCGCCGCTCGGCCTCCGTCTCGCAGAGACCGGCGGCTGCGGCCCAGCGCAGGGTCTGCGCATCGGCGGCATCCGCGTGGGGTCCGCGGCGGGCGGGGACGTCCCAGATCGCCGAGTCGTCGAGAATCCGCGCGTCGGCCGTCATGCGTCCGCCCCGGGTGCCTGCCGGGCGGGCGGCCGGACACCCCACATCGCGATCATCGCGTGTGCGGTGTCGGTGAAGCCGGGCCGGCCCAGCCGGGCGAGGGCCCGGGCGCCCTCGTCGGAAGACAGGACGCCCTGCCGCTCCATCTCGGGCAGGAGTCCGGCGACGGAGAGCGCCCAGGCGCGTCCCGCCGCGTTCGTGGCGGTGAGCGTGGGGCAGTGCACCCGCATGCCGATGCCGGCGAGACCCGTGCCCCGCAGCGGTGCGGGGTAGGAGCGTGCCCATGCCGTCACGTCGCTGCCGAGCGACCGGGCGATGGTGGTGGCGACGGCGTAGCCGAGGCGCCGTACGGCCGGATCCGGGGAGGAGGCGGCGGGGAAGAAGGAGGGGTCCTCGATGTAGAGGCGCCCGCCCGGTGCGAGCCAGGACGCCATGCGTGCCGGCAGGGCGTCCCGGCCGGGCAGGTGGCACAGGACGCTGCGGGCGACGACGAGGTCGAAGGAGCCGGGCGGGAAGTCCTCCGTCCGCACGTCGTGCCGCAGTACCCGCAGGGCCGGGTGCCGCAGGCGGGCCAGGAACCGGGGATCGGTGTCGGTGGCGGTGACGGTGCCGCCCCGGCAGTTGTCCGCGAGCCACAGGGCGAGGCTCCCGGTACCGGCACCGATCTCCAGGCACCGGGCCCCGTCGGGAAGCTCCCAGCGGGCCAGGTCCGCCGTCGTCGCCGGGTCGCACAGGCGGCCCAGGGCGTCCAGCCGTTCGGTCTGCGCGGCGCCCGCCGGGGCGAAGACGTCCTCCCCGTACGACGGGGCGCCGGACGACTGTGGGACTTCGTTCCGCATGGGGAATCTCCCTCCGGTCCGATTGGAGCAGCAGCGCCGGGCGGACGGGTTTTCGACACGTCGGGCCGTTCGGTGCGCCGTACCTGCGTTCGTGCTTCGCTGGGGGAACGGAGGCAGCGGTGTCCGGTCGCGGCGCCGGCGGGCCCCTCGCGGCACACCCGTCGCCGGCTGCGGCCCGGCCGTTCCGGCGGGCGGCCGGTGGGGCCGGGCCGGTGTGTTCCATGCCGGGCCGTGGCCCGGACCGGTGCGGCCCGGGGCCGTACGGTGTTCCCCGCCGCCGCCCCGGCCAACAGGGGCCAGGGAACGGGATCCTGGAGGAGGCGTCTCATGTCGGACAGGCAACGGCCCGCGGACCATGTCGTCGTGGTCGGTTCCGGTATCGCGGGAACGGCCGCCGCGTTCCGGCTGCGGCAGGCGGGCCGCGAGGTCACCCTGCTGGAGAAGGAACCGTACGCCGGGGGGCGCATGTCGTCCCGCGAGGTGTCGGCCGGGGATGCCGTCTACCGTGTCGATCGCGGTGCGAGCTGGCTGTCCCGCAACTACACGCCGATGATCGGGCTGCTGAAGGACGCGGGGCTCGACTCGCGGATGCTGCCCTGTTCCGACGAGCTGGGAGTGCTGCGGGACGGCCGGGTCCACCGGCTGTCCCTGGTCCGGACCTCGGGGCTGCTGCGGACGGGGCTGCTGTCGTGGCCGGCCAAGCTGAGGGCGTTCAACCTGCTGCGCGATCTCGCGGCGGCGGGCCGCCGGCTGCGCTGGGAGGACATGTCCGGGGCGGCCGTGATCGACGGTGAAAGCGCCCGGGACCACGCTCTGCGCCGACTGGGTCCGGAGCTGCTGGACTATCTGGTGGAGCCGCTGTGCAGCACTCAGTTCCTCGCGCCGGCCGAGGAGGTTTCCTCCGTCGGGGCCCTGTCCATCATGTGGGGCACGTTCGGGGCGGCGAGCTTCACCTTCGACGGAGGAGTCGGGCGCCTGCCCGGGGACCTGCTCGACACCCCCGTGATGCGGGCTCCCGGCACCCGTATCGAACTCGGCGCGCAGGTCACCGAGGTGCGCCGCGACGGGGACGGGGCCGCGGTGGTGTGGGGGCGTGACGGCGTGGTGCGTACGGAACGGGCCCGTGCCTGTGTCGTGGCGGTCCCCGCACCGGTCGCGGCGCGGATCGTCACCGATCTCGGTGAGGACCAGCGTCGCCATCTGGCCCGGGTGCGCTACACCAGCGATGTGCATGTCACCTTCGGGTTGCGCCGTCCGCCCGTGGAGACCGCGCTCGGGGTCGCGGTCCCGCGGCGGGAGCACCCCGATCTGTGTGTCGCGCTGTTCGAGCACAACCTGGGCCCCGGCCGGGCGCCCGCGGGGCGGGGGCTGGTCACCCTGGTGTTCCGTCACCACTGGAACACGGCCCGGCTGCATGCGGACGACGACAGCGTGATCGCCGACGCCCGTGCCGCGCTGGGTGAGGTGATGCCCGGTCTCGCCGCCCATGTCGACGCCCATCGCGAGATGGCCGTCGTCCAGCGCTGGGAGAACGCGGTGATCGCCCGCCCGCCCGGCGGATACCGGGACCTCGCGGCCTTCACGGCGAGCCTGGACCCGGCCTCCCCCGTCCAGCTCGCCGGGGACCACTTCGCCTACAGCACCACCAACGCCGCCCTCGCCACCGGCGAACGGGCCGCACGCCGGGTCCTGGACCTGCCGGTCGCAGCGCAGGAGGAGCGGGGTGTCGGGGTCTGAGACCGGCACCGGCGGGGCGGCACGGCGGCGGCGGAGATCCGGCCGCAGACGACGCAGGGGCCGCCGGACGGGGGC
>NZ_JBSFNQ010000177.1:0-5894 GCF_053981115.1 Streptomyces sp. NPDC003691
AGGCCCACGACCCACCCGAGCCCAGACAAGGCGGGTCACGACCCCACGTAGCAACGGTCACAAGCTTTTCAGCCCCGCCGGCGTTTGAGGCGCAGAAGCAACCCGCACCCTGCGGGCAAGGCACACCCCCGGCCCCAGGGGGCGAGGAACCCCAGGGCGGCGGCCCCGCGGGGCAAGGCCCGCCCGGGGGCCCGAGGGAAACCCCCAAGCCACGCGCACGCGTGTTTGGTGGGTGACGGTGGGTTGGAACCCGCGCCCCGACGTGATGGGGTTGCCGGGTGACCGCTATCGCCTCCGCCGCCGCGGCTGCCGAGGAGTACGCCGCGCTGCTCAACCGGGTCCGCAGGGACCGCCGGGTGCTCGGGCTCGTTCTGACCGGTTCACGGACCCGGGAGGAGCTGGCGACCGAGCACTCGGGCTATGACGTCTATCTCGTGGTCGAGGACGCGGCACGGGACGACCGGCTCCCCACCGCGCCGGTCCGGCCGGACGTCCTGGTCAATGTGATGGTGCTGCCGCTGGCCGAGTTCCGGGTGCATGCGCTGCCGGGCTCCGGAACCGAGTGGAACCGGTACGCGTTCGCCCATGCCAAGGTCGAGAAGGACACGGCCGACGGGCTGATCGGCGATCTCGTTGCCGCGAAGGGGGCCCTGGGGCCGGACGAGAGCACCGTCCTCGCACCCGAGCAGCTCGACGCCTTCCTCAGCAGCGCCTACCGCTCCCTCAAAGGGGCCCGGGACGGGCAGCCGCTGGCGGCCGGGCTGGACGCGGCCGAGGCCGTGCCGTACTTCCTCAGCTATGTTTTCGCCGCCCACAACCGGGTGCGGCCCTACAACAAGTATCTGGCCTGGGAGCTGCGGCACCACCCGCTCAGCCGCCCGGAGTGGTCGGCCGAGCGGCTGCTGCCCCTGCTGGGCGAGGTGCTGGGACCGCAGGGCCCGGCGGCGATACGGCGACTGGTCACCGAACTCGAACCCCACGCCCGGGCCTGGGGGCACGGGCCGGTCTTCGACGCATGGGGCGACGATCTGCCATTGCTGCGGGGCGGGGAGGCGTAACCGCGGGGCCCGCCCCGCGCCCGGTCGGCAGACACGCGGGCCCGCGACACGGCCCGGCCCTACGCCGGAACCCTGCGGTCGACTACCCGCCAGGCCACCTCCAGCAGCACCCCCGCCGCCGCGGCGATGCCGACCGCCGTCCACGGCATGGCCGTTCCCACCAGCTTGAGCGCGAAGAACTCCTGAAGCCACGGCACCACCAGCACGATGAGGAAGCCCAGCCCCATCGTCCCGACCAGCGCGATCCGCCACCAGGTGTACGGGCGGGCGACGATCGCCAGCACCCAGAGGGCGACCAGGAAGAGGGTCAGCGTCGCCGCGCTGGTCTCCGCGTCCAGGGCGTCCGGGCCGCTGTAGTGGGCGCGGGCCAGCAGATAGGTGGTGAAGGTGGCCGCCGCCGCGATGACCCCGGAGGGGATCGCGTACCGCATCACGCGCCGGACGAAGTGCGGCCGGGCCCGCTCCTTGTTGGGTGCCAGCGCCAGGAAGAAGGCGGGGACCCCGATGGTGAGGGTGGCGAGGAGGGTGAGATGGCGGGGGAGGAAGGGGTACTCCACCTGGCTGATCACCACCAGGATCGCCAGCAGCACCGAGTAGACCGTCTTGGTGAGGAAGAGGGTGGCGACCCGGGTGATGTTGCCGATCACCCGCCGGCCTTCGGCGACCACCGACGGCAGGGTCGAGAAGCTGTTGTTCAGCAGGACGATCTGGGCGACGGCGCGGGTCGCCTCGGAGCCGGAGCCCATGGAGACGCCGATGTCCGCGTCCTTGAGGGCGAGGACGTCGTTGACGCCGTCGCCGGTCATGGCGACCGTATGGCCGCGGGACTGGAGCGCGCCGACCATGTCCCGCTTCTGCTGCGGGGTGACCCGGCCGAAGACGGCGCCGGACTCCAGCGCGGCGGCCATCGCGTCGCGGTCGGCGGGGAGGGTGCGGGCGTCCACGGTGTGCTCGGCGCCCGGCAGGCCGAGCTTGGCGGCGACCGCGCCGACGGAGACCGCGTTGTCGCCGGAGATCACCTTGGCGGCCACGTCCTGGTCGGCGAAGTAGGCGAGGGTGGCGGTGGCGTCGGGCCGCAGCCGCTGTTCCAGGACGACGAGCGCGGTGGCGCGGGCGCCCGCCGGTTCCTCCAGGGAGCCGCCGCGGGCGAGGAGCAGCACCCGCAGTCCCTGCTCGTTGAGATGGTCGATATCGGTGAGGGCGGGGTCGCCGGGGGCGAGGAGCACATCGGGCGCCCCCAGCAGCCAGGTGGTTCCCGCCGCGGCTTCTCCGCCTTCCCCGGGCCCGCTCTCCCCGTCCGCGGCGAAGCGCGCGCCGCTGTACTTGCGGGCGGAGGAGAAGGGCAGGGCGTCGAGGACACGCCATCCGGAGCCGTCCGGATAGGCCTCCGCGATGGCCTGGAGGGAGGCGTTGGGCCGGGGGTCGGAGGCGCCGATCGCGCCCAGGGCCTTCGCGACGTGCGCGGGGTCCGCGCCGTCCAGCGGCCGTACCTCCGCCACGTCCATCCCGCCCTCCGTCAGGGTGCCCGTCTTGTCGAGGCAGACGACATCGACCCGGGCGAGACCCTCGATGGCGGGCAGCTCCTGCACCAGGCACTGTTTGCGGCCCAGCCGGATGACACCGATGGCGAAGGCGACGGACGTCAGCAGGACGAGCCCCTCGGGGATCATCGGCACGATGCCGCCGACGGTCCGGGCGATGGAGTCCTTGAGGTCGGCGTTCTTGACGACGAGCTGGCTGATGATCAGCCCGATCGCGGTGGGGACCATCATCCAGGTGACGTACTTGAGGATGGTGCTGATGCCGCTCCGCAGCTCGGAGTGGACCAGGGTGAAGCGGGACGCCTCCTCGGCCAGCTGGGCGGCGTAGGCCTCCCGGCCGACCTTTGTCGCGGTGAACGCGCCACCGCCCGCGACCACGAAGCTGCCGGACATCACGGGGTCACCGGGGCGCTTGAGGACGGGGTCGGCCTCGCCGGTGAGCAGCGATTCGTCGATTTCCAGGCTGTCGGCCTCGACGACCGTGCCGTCGACGACGACCTTGTCACCGGGGCCGAGTTCGACGAGGTCCCCGAGGACGATCGCGGAGGTGGAGATCTCGGTGGGTTTTCCGCCCCGGCGCACGGTGGGTTTGGCCTCGCCGATCACGGCGAGGCCGTCGAGGGTCTTCTTGGCCCGCAGCTCCTGGATGATGCCGATGCCGGTGTTGGCGATGATCACGAAGCCGAAGAGGCTGTCCTGGATCGGGGCGACGATCAGCATGATCGCCCAGAGCACACCGATGATCGCGTTGAACCGGGTGAAGACATTGCCCCGGATGATGTCGGCGGTGGAGCGGGAGGAGCGGACCGGTACGTCGTTGACCTCGCCGCGGGCGACCCGCTCGGCGACCTCGGCGGAGCTGAGACCGGCGGCGGGCGCGGGCGCCGGAGGCCGCACGGGGTGGACGGGGTCCAGTTCGGAGCCCGCGTCGATGGCCGGGCGCGGGGCGGCCGACGGGGGGCGGCCGGTGCCGGTGGTGCCGGGTTCGCGGGGGTCGTCGTCGTGGTCGTCGTGGTCGTGATGCTGGTCGTCGTCGCGTCCGGGTCCGTCCGGTTCGAGCCTCGCCGACTGGGTCATGGTTCGTACGGTACGGCGGCGGGCGCGGGCCCGCCTCCCGCTGTGGATAACCCTGTTCGGGGTGTCGCGCTCGCGGCTTACGCGCCGCCGCGGACCTCCGGCGGCTCCTGCCCGTCCGGCCCGTCCTGTGCGGCGGCGGCGCGCTTGAGGGCGGCGTCCCGCCCGCGGACGTACCAGATGCCGATCAGTCCGAGTCCGCCACCGGCGAGACAGGTCCAGACCCACCACATCAGATCCCGGTCGGCGAACCAGTTGTAGAAGGGGATCTGCACCAGGAAGAGGGCGAACCAGATGATCGTGCCGCCGGTGATGGTGGCGACGACGGGCCCCTCCAGGGGCTCGGGCGCCTCGTGCCTGGGTGTCCACTTCGCCATGTGATCAGTGTAGGTGCGCCCCTCGGCCGGCCGGAGGGGCCCCGATCCGAGCCCGGGCACCCGCGCTCGGGGGCGGGCCACGCGGGGTCTACGCGCGGAGATAGCGCATCGGCCCTTATGTGTTCATACTGAAACGGTTTGCTTCTGGCTGGTTCTATTCGTATGAATCTCCAAAAGCGATCAGGCTGAAGATCCGCGCCGAGGTGAATTCCCCGATTGCCCCGGTTCCCCCGATTCCGCTTGTTGAGGACCGCATGTCCCCCTCGGCCCCCGCCGCCGCGCCCGGTACTCCCGGCACCCCGCCGAAGGGGCCCGTCAGCGGCCTCGACCGGTACTTCCGCATCTCCGAGCGCGGTTCGTCCGTGCCCCGGGAGATCCGCGGAGGGTTCGCCACCTTCTTCGCGATGGCCTACATCATCGTGCTGAACCCGATCATCCTGGGCAGCGCGAAGGACATGTACGGCCATCAGCTCGACGGCGGTCAGCTCGTCACCGCCACCGTGCTCACCGCCGCCTTCTCCACCCTGCTGATGGGTGTGATCGGCAATGTCCCGATCGCGCTCGCGGCCGGGCTCGGCGTGAACACGGTCGTCGCGCTCCAGCTTGCGCCCAGGATGTCGTGGCCCGACGCGATGGGCATGGTCGTCCTGGCCGGTTTCCTGGTGATGCTGCTGGTGGCGACCGGGCTGCGGGAACGCGTGATGACCGCGGTGCCGCGAAGTCTGCGCAAGGGCATCGCGATCGGTATCGGCCTGTTCATCATGCTGATCGGCCTGGTCGACGCGGGCTTCGTCTCCCGTATCCCGGACGCCGCCCAGACCACCGTGCCGCTCACCCTGGGCAGCGGCGGTCACCTGGTCGGCTGGCCGGTCCTGGTCTTCGTCCTCGGCGCGCTGCTGACCCTGGTCCTGATCATCCGCAAGGTGCCGGGCGCGATCCTGATCTCCATCGTGGTGATGACGATCGTCGCCATGATCATCGAGGCGGTCGCCGAGATCCCGAGCTGGGGCCTGACGACTCCGAAGTGGCCGGGCAGCCCGGTCGACACCCCCGACTTCGGGCTGGTCGGCGAGGTCAGCCTGTTCGGCGGCTTCGAGAAGGTCGGCCTGCTCACCGGCTGCCTGTTCGTCTTCACCGTCCTGCTGTCCTGCTTCTTCGACGCGATGGGCACCATCCTCGGCGTCGGCGACGAGGCCAAGCTCCTCGACAAGAACGGCAACCTGCCGGGCATCAACAAGGTCCTCTTCGTCGACGGCATCGCGGTCGCCTCCGGCGGCGCGACCTCCTCCTCCGCGACGACCTGCTTCGTGGAGTCCACCGCGGGCGTCGGCGAGGGCGCCCGTACCGGCCTGGCCTCGGTGGTCACCGGCGGTCTCTTCACCCTGTCGCTCTTCTTCACCCCGCTGGCCACGATGGTCCCCTCCCAGGCGGCCACCCCCGCCCTCCTGGCGGTCGGCTTCCTGATCCTGGCGGGCTCCATCCGGGACATCGACTGGAGCGACTTCACGGTCTCCGTCCCGGCCTTCCTGGCCATGGTGATGATGCCCTTCACCTACTCCATCACCAACGGCATCGGCATCGGCTTCATCGCCTTCTGCGTCCTCCGCCTGGCGGCGGGCCGCGGCCGCGAGGTGCCGATCGCGATGTACGTGGTCTCGGCGGTCTTCGTCTTCTACTACGCGATGCCGGCACTGGGCCTGGCCAAGTAGCCACCGGAGCCCGACCGAAGGGCCGGCCTGCGGTAATCGCCCGAACAGGTGAGAAGCACAGGGGCGGCCGGGGCGGGAATCCGGTACGGGATCCCGGCACGGATACGGAGGAGACGGCCTACCGGCCGCCGTCCC
>NZ_JBSFNQ010000178.1:0-5880 GCF_053981115.1 Streptomyces sp. NPDC003691
GAGGTGGTGGAGGGTCGTGGGGTTGTGGTGGGGACGTTGCGGCGTGGTGATGGTGGGTGGCGGAGGTTTGTGGAGTCGGTGGGTCAGGCGTGGGCTGGCGGGGTGGACGTCGACTGGGACGCGGTGATCCCGGCGGGCGGAAAGACCGTCGGACTGCCGACGTACCCCTTCCAGCGCGAGTACTTCTGGGCTGCCCCCGACACCTCGACGGCCGATGTCACCACCGCCGGACTGGAAGCCGTCCGGCATCCCCTGCTGGGCGCCGCGGTGTCACTGGCCGGTGGTGAGGGTGTGGTGCTGTCCGGTCGGCTGTCCCTGCGGTCGCATCCCTGGCTGGCGGATCACGCGGTGTCGGGCACGGTCCTGCTGCCGGGCACGGCCTTCGTCGAACTCGCCGTCCGCGCGGGCGACGAGGTCGGCTGCGGCGAAGTGGAAGAACTCACCCTCCACGCGCCCCTCGTCATCCCCGCACAGGGCGATACGGACCTCCAGCTCACCGTGGCCGCGCCCGATGCCCACGACCGGCGCGCCCTGGAGATCCACGCCCGTGAAGGCACCGGCCCCTGGACTCTCCATGCCTCCGGCACCCTCGCCGAAGCCGGCTCCGTACCTGCCGAAGCAGTGCAGTGGCCGCCCGAGGGAGCCGAGCCCGTCGACGTCGGGGGGATGTACGAACGGCTCGACACAGCCGGGTACGGCTACGGGCCCGCCTTCCAGGGCCTGCGGGCCGCCTGGCGGCACGGCGACTCCTTCTATGTCGACGTCGAACTGCCAGGCGGGAGCTCCGCCGACGGATTCGCCGTCCATCCGGCCCTGCTGGACGCCGCCCTGCACGGACTGGGTATCGGCGAACTGCTGGCCCCGACGGAAGACGTCCGGCTGCCCTTCTCCTGGTCCGGAGTCCGCGTCCATGCCACCGGAGCGTCCGCGCTGCGGGTGAGGCTCCTTGCCGCGGGCCCCGAGACCGTCACCCTCCTCGCCGTCGACGGCGAGGGATATCCGGTCGTGACGGCCGAGGCACTCGCCATGCGGCGTACCCGGGGCGGTATCGCGGCGAACACGGCCGCGGACGCGCTGTTCCGCGTCGACTGGACACCGCTGGACCTGACGGGCGACGGCCCGGACGAGACGGCGTCCGACCTTGTGATCCACGAATGCCCGAGCGGGGCCGAGGTACGTGCTGCCGTGACCGGAGCGCTCACCGCGATCCGCGGACTCCTGGCCGACGGGGACAGGCCGGACGCCCGGCTGGTCGTGGTGACCCGGGGCGCGGTGCACGGCCCGGACCGCGATCTCGCCCAGGCCGCAGTCTGGGGACTGGTCCGGTCGGCCCGCGCCGAACATCCCGGCCGTTTCGTCCTGGTTGATACCGACGGCTCGCTCCCGGCGGCCGCGGTCGTGGCCACCGGCGAGCCCGAGATCCTGGTACGGGAGGGTACGGCCGAGGCACCCAGGCTGGCCCGGGCGGGCACCGGCGAACCGGCCCTGCCCGAAGGCCCCTGGTATCTGGCGCCGGACGGCAGCGGAACGCTGGAGGGGGTCCGCCCGGTGCCCCGGGAGGACGGGGAGCCGGGTCCCGGCGAGATCCGGCTGAGGGTGCATGCCGTCGGCCTGAACTTCCGCGACGTACTCCAGTCCCTGGGCATGTACCCGGGGGAGGCACGGCTCGGCGGCGAAGGCGCC
The DNA here is from genome assembly GCF_053981115.1 of Streptomyces sp. NPDC003691. Taxonomy (NCBI): domain Bacteria; kingdom Bacillati; phylum Actinomycetota; class Actinomycetes; order Kitasatosporales; family Streptomycetaceae; genus Streptomyces; species Streptomyces sp. NPDC003691. The sequence continues at coordinate 1,684 of NZ_JBSFNQ010000178.1, forward strand.
GGTGTGGTGGTCGCCGCCGGCCCGGGGGTGGATCTGGTCCCGGGGGACCGGGTGATGGGCCTCTTCACCGAGGGCCTCGGTACGTCGGTGGTGGTGGACCGGCGGTTGGTGGTGCGGGTGCCTGTGGGGTGGTCGTTTGTGGAGGCTGCTTCGGTGCCGGTGGTGTTCTGTACGGCGTGGTACGGGTTGCGGGACCTGGCGGGTCTCCGGTCCGGGGAGTCGGTGCTGGTGCATGCGGCTGCGGGTGGGGTGGGGATGGCGGCGGTGCAGCTCGCCCGGCTCTGGGGCGCCGAGGTCTATGGCACGGCGAGTGCGGCGAAGTGGCCCGCGGTCACGGCGCTCGGGGTTGCTGAGGGGCGGGTGGCGTCGTCACGCGACCTGTCGTTCGAATCCGCGATCCGTGAGGCGTCCGGCGGCGGTGTCGATGTGGTCCTGAACGCCCTCGCGGGTGAGTTCGTGGACGCGTCGCTGCGGCTTCTGGGACCTGGCGGCCGGTTTGTGGAGATGGGCAAGACCGATATCCGGGACGCGGCCGAGGTGCTGCACGCGTCGGGGGTGGCGTACCGGGCGTTCGATCTGGCGGAGGCGGGTCCGGACCGTATTCAGGAGATGTTGCTGGAGCTGGTCGGGTTGTTCGAGCAGGGTGCGCTTCAGCGGTTGCCGCTGACCGTGCGGGATGCTCGCGAGGCGCAAGGTGCTCTGCGGCTGATGTCGCGTGCCGGGCATATCGGCAAGGTCGTTCTCACTGTCCCGCAGTCTCTGGACGGTTCGGGGACGGTGCTGGTCACCGGTGGTACGGGTGTGCTGGGCGGGCTGGTGGCCCGGCGGCTGGTCTCCCGGCACGGCGTACGGCACCTGCTGCTGCTGAGCCGCAGCGGAGCCGAGGCCCCGGGCGCACAGGTACTGGTCGACGACCTGCGGGAGCTGGGTGCCGAAGCAACGGTGGTGGCCTGTGATGCCGCCGACCGGGAGGCCCTTGCCGCGGTCCTGGCCGCGATACCCGACGAGCATCCGCTCAACGGCGTCGTTCACGCCGCGGGTGTGCTGGACGACGGTCTGGTCGAGTCGCTGTCGGCCGGGCAGATCGACCGGGTCCTGGCGGCGAAGGCCGATGCCGCCGTCAATCTCCATGAGCTGACCGGGGACCTTGCCGCCTTCGTTCTCTTCTCCTCCGCGGCCGGTGTCCTCGGCGGTGCCGGACAGGCCAACTACGCCGCCGCGAACACGTATCTGGACGCCCTGGCGGCCGCACGGCAGGAGCAGGGCCTCCCCGGCACCTCCCTCGCCTGGGGCTTCTGGGAACAGCGCACCGGCCTCACCGCCCACCTCGACGAGGGCGACGTGGCCCGGATGGCCCGCGGCGGTGCGATCGCCCTCCGTACGGACGAGGGACTCGCGCTCTTCGACGCGGCACTCCGCAGCAGCGCGTCCCTGCTGGTGCCGACCCGGTTCGACCTGGCGGCCGTACGGGCCGCCGGCGACGTGCCCCACCTGCTCCGCGGACTCGTACGGGCCACGACGGCCCGGCGCACCGCCGCGGCACTCGGGGCCGACACCCTGACGAAGCGGCTGCGCGTCGCCGACGAATCCGGCCGGGAACGGATCCTCCTCGATCTGGTCCTGGACCACGCGGCGGCGGTCCTCGGTCGGCCCGGCGGCCGGTCCATCGGAGTCCACCAGGCTTTCAAGGAGCTGGGCTTCGACTCGCTGACAGCCGTGGAACTGCGCAACCGGCTCGGGGCGGCCACCGGACTGAGGCTGCCGTCCACGCTCGTCTTCAACCATCCCAACCCGATGGCGCTCGCCGCGCTGCTCCGCACCCGGCTGGTACCGGACGGTGCCGGGCCCGCCGCGGACGGCGGCCGGGCCGGGGATCCCGCCGGGGATTCCGCCGACGCGGAGTTCCGTGCCGTGCTCGCCGCGATACCCCTGGCCCGGCTGCGGGACGCGGGCATCGTCGATGCCGTCCTGCGTCTGCGGGAGACGGCTCCGGACGACGGACCCCCCGCCGGAACGACAGGTGACCCCGGTATCGGCGACCCCGGTGCCGACGGTCTCGGTACCGACGGTCCCGGCGTCGACGACCTCGGCATCGAAGACCTGGTGAAGCGCGCCCTGCACGGCACGAACTAACGACCGACTTCGGGGAGCAGAAGACACGATGGCGACTTCTACCGAACAGCTCGTCGAAGCCCTGCGCGCTTCGGTCAAGGAGAACGAACGGCTCCGGCAGGACAACCGCAGGCTCGCCGCGGCGCCGCGCGAGCCGATCGCGATCGTCGCCATGGGGTGCCGGTTCCCGGGCGGGGTGTCCTCCCCGGAGGACCTGTGGGACATGCTGGTCTCCGGCCGGGACGCCGTGTCCGGCTTCCCGACGGACCGCGGCTGGGACCTGGACGAACTGTTCGACCCCGACCCGGACCGGGCGGGCCGGTCCTATGTGAAGGAAGGCGGCTTCCTCCACGACGTCGCCGAGTTCGACGCGGCGTTCTTCGGCATCTCCCCCCGCGAGGCCCTGGCGATGGACCCGCAGCAGCGGCTCCTCCTGGAGACGTCGTGGGAGGTCGTCGAGCGCGCCGGAATCGCGCCGGGCTCGCTCCGCGGCGGCCGGGTGGGGGTGTTCACCGGGCTCTCCGGCCTGGACTACGTCGCCGCCATGGCCGATGTGCCGGAAGGCGTCGAAGGCCATCTGGTGACCGGGAACGCGGCGAGCGTGGCATCCGGCCGGATCTCGTACTTCCTGGGGCTTGAAGGCCCTGCGGTCACGGTGGATACGGCGTGCTCGTCGTCGCTGGTGGCCCTGCATCTGGCGGTGCAGGCGCTGCGTAACGAGGAGTGCTCACTCGCACTCACCGGCGGTGCCATGGTCATGTCCACCCCGGGCCTCTTCGTGGAGTTCAGCAGGCAGCGGGGGCTGGCGAAGGACGGTCGCTGCAAGGCGTTCTCGGCGGCCGCGGACGGAATGGGCGCGTCCGAGGGCGTGGGGATGCTGCTGCTGGAGCGGCTGTCGGACGCGCGGCGCAACGGTCATGAGGTGCTGGCCGTGGTCCGCGGCTCCGCGGTCAACCAGGACGGCGCGTCCAATGGACTCACCGCGCCGAACGGTCCTTCGCAGGAGCGGGTGATCCGGGAGGCGCTGCGGTCGGCGGGGCTTTCGGCGTCCGAGGTGGATGTGGTGGAGGCGCACGGGACCGGGACGAAGCTGGGTGATCCCATCGAGGCCGAGGCGCTGCTGGCCACCTACGGAAGTGGTCGGGAGCGCCCGGTACTGCTGGGCTCCGTGAAGTCGAACATCGGCCACACCCAGGCGGCCGCTGGTGTGGCGGGTGTGATGAAGATGGTGTTGGCGATGCGGTACGGGGTGGTGCCGAAGACGTTGCATGTGGGTGAGCCGACGGCTGAGGTGGACTGGTCGGCGGGTGCGGTGGAGCTGGCGGTGGAGGCTCGGCCGTGGGAGACGGAGGGGGGCCGGCCGCGGCGGGCGGGTGTGTCGTCGTTCGGGATGTCCGGGACGAACGCGCATGTGGTGCTGGAGCAGGGGCCTGAGAGCACGGCTGCGGAGTCTGTTGCCGCCGGGCCGGCTTCCGACGCGATGACTGCGCCTGTGGTGCCGTGGATTCTGTCCGCGCGTTCCGCCGAGGCACTGAAGGAGCTTTCCGGGAATCTCGCCGCCCATCTGGCGGACCGTCCCGGTGTGCTGCCGGTGGATGTGGCGCGGTCGCTGGTAGAAACCCGGTCCCCGCTGCCGTACCGGGCCGTGGTCGTGGGATCCGAGAAGGACGAACTCCGTACTCAATTGGAATCCGCCGGAGCGGATCGGCATGCTCCGGACTCCGGTGTGCCGGTGGTGTTTGTGTTTCCGGGGCAGGGGTCGCAGTGGGTGGGTATGGCGGTGGAGTTGTTGGGTGTGTCGGGGGTGTTTGCGGAGTGGATGGGTGAGTGTGATCGGTTGTTGCGGGAGGTGGCTGGGTGGTCGTTGTTGGAGGTTTTGGAGGATGAGAGTGGTGTGTTGTTGGGGCGGGTTGATGTGGTGCAGCCGGTGTTGTTTGCGGTGATGGTGTCGTTGGCTGCGGTGTGGCGTTCGGTGGGTGTGGTGCCGTCTGCGGTGGTGGGTCATTCGCAGGGTGAGATTGCTGCGGTGGTGGTGGGTGGTGGGTTGTCGTTGGTGGATGGGTTGCGGGTGGTGGTGGAGCGTTC
>NZ_JBSFNQ010000179.1:0-5869 GCF_053981115.1 Streptomyces sp. NPDC003691
CTCGCCGTCCGCCGCCCCGGTGTCGCGGTCCGCGTCCGCGACGCCGAAGGCGACCAGAGTCTGCCGCTCGTTCTCGACGGCGAGGCCGATATCGCGGTCGCCGTCGAGTACCGGGGCGCGCCCGGCGCCGACGACCCACGGCTCTCCCGGGTCCCCCTGCACGCCGAACCCTTCGACGCGGTCCTGCCCGAAGGGCACCCCCTGGCCGCCCGGGACCGTATCGAACTGGCCGCGCTCGCCGACAGCGACTGGATCGGCCCCTACCCCGGCAACCCCTGCCACGACATGGTGATGGGCGCCTGCGAGCGTGCCGGCTTCACCCCCCGGCTGGTCCATACCTCCGACGACTTCCGCGCCAATGTCGCCCTCGCCGCCGCGGCCGCGGGCGTTGCCCTGGTCCCCCGCTCGGCCCTGCGCGGCACCGACCTCCGGGGCACCGTCGTACGGCCGGTCTCCGGTCCCGCCGCGACCCGCCGGGTCTTCGCCGCGGTCCGCCGGGGCGCCGAGGAGCATCCGCTGATCAGCCCGGTGCTCGACGCCCTCGGCACCGCCGCCGCCGGTCTCGACCGGAGCTGATGCCCCGCCCCCCGGCGGGGGAGCGGGGCCGGACGGGACGGGTGGTTCAGCGCGCCGGCGGGCCGAGGGCCGCCTTCAGCCCCGCGTCCAGACCGTAGGAGGCGCCTTCCTGATAGGCCCGCTCGTAGACGGCGTCCCCGACGCCCTCCCGCGCGACCCGCTCGCACGCTTCCCGGACCTCCCGCAGCTCCGGAGTGCCCCGCTGCGGATGCCCGACCGTGCTCCAGAACGCCTGCCCGGTGCCGTACACCTGGCCGACCCGCTCCCCGTCGCCCGCCGCGGAGATGGCCGCGGCCAGCGCGTCCAGGCCGAGCGCGATACCGAAGTTGTCCCCTATGCCGTGCTTGCCCTCCAGCATGGCGCGGGCATGCGCCGCGGCGTCCAGCGCATCGCCCCGGAAGAGGGCGATCAGGCTGAGCTGGTAGTCCAGGTAGGCGCGGGTCCAGGACTCGCCCCGCTCCACGCACCCCGCCCGCAGGTTCAGCGCGAGTTCCCGGGCGTCGTCGAAGCGCCCCAGGCCGGTCAGGGCGAAGACCTCGACCAGGGAGCAGCGGAGCCGGGCCGCGGAGTCGAAGGGGTCGCCTCCCGCGGCCCGCAGCGTCTGTACGGCGGTGGCCTCGGCGTCCAGCGGGCTTCCCGTCAGCAGGTCGATCAGCCCGGCGAGATAGGCCGCCGCGAGGATGCCCTCGGTCTCCGTGTCGTCCGCCGCCGACGCGGTGCATTCACGGCTCACCCGCTTGGCGGACTCGTAATCGCCCTGGAGGGTGACCGTGACACCGAGCGCCCAGAGTCCGCGGGTGCGGTCGGGCCCGGGCCGCGGATGGGCGTCCAGGGTCTGCTGGAGGTAGTCCCGGGCCTCGTGGAGATGTCCGCAGCAGCTCCAGAAGAAGCCGACCAGCCCCGCCAGCCGCAGCGCGCGCTCGGGGGAGTGGCTCAGGAAGTGCTCCAGTGCCGCGCACAGTTCGTTGTACGCGGCGCTGATCCGCCGGTACCAGCGGGCCTGCTCGGGCCCCAGCCATTCGCGGTCGGCGCGCAGGGCGAACCGTAAGAAGTACTCGGCGTGCCGCTGCGCGAGGACGGTGTCCTCCTCCAGGGCGCGGAGCCACAGCTCCCCGTACTCCCGGATGGTGTCCAGCATCCGGTAGCGGATGCCGTCGCCGTCCGGCGACTTCACGACCCGGAGCACGGACATGCTGACCAGCCGCTCCAGCAGCGGGCCCATGGTCGCGGAGTCCAGCGGGCCGCCCGCGCACACGGCCAGCGCGGACGTCTCGTCGAAGTCGCCCCGGAAGACCGTCAGCCGGGCCCAGAGCAGACGTTCGACCGGGGCGCACAGCTCGTGACTCCACCCGATCGTGGTACGCATCGTGCGGTGCCGTTCCGGACGGACCGCGAGCCCCTCCTCCGCCTCCAGGACGTCGAAGCGGGTGATCAGCCGCTCGGCCACCTCGGCCACACTGGTCCGCCCGGCATGCGCCGCGGCCAGTTCCAGGGCGAGCGGAATGCCGTCGAGCCGCCGGCAGATCCACCGCGCGGCCTGCGCGGCATCACCCGACCAGGGGACGGGGACGGCTTCGGGCAGGGTGTCCGGGACGGAGTCCTCGGGGGCCGGCCGCGGGGCGGGCGGTTCGGTCTCGGCGGGTACGGAGCCACCCGCGGCCACGACCCGCTGGGTGAAGAGCTCCAGCGCGTCCGGCCCGTCGGTGGGCAGGGGTTCGAGGTCGATCAGCCGTTCGTCCTCCAGGCCGAGCGGCTGGCGGCTGGTGGCCAGCACGGTCAGCCCGGGGACCGCGGTCAGCAGATCCCCGATCAGGACCCGCACCGGGTCCACCAGATGCTCGCAGGAGTCGAGGACGAGCAGCAGCCGCTTCCGGCCCAGCCACTCGCACAGGGCGTCGACCGGCATCCGGGGGGTGTGGTCCGCCAGATCACAGGCGTCGGAGACGCTGGCCAGCAGCAGCCGGTCGCCGTACAGCGGTGACAGCTCGGCCCAGGCGACTCCGTCGGAGAAGCCTTCGGCGACCTGATGCGCTGCGCGCAGCGCCAGCCGTGTCTTTCCGACGCCGCCGGGTCCGACGAGGGTGACGATGCGGTGCTTCCTCAACGCCCGGTCCAGCCGGAACAGTTCCCAGTTCCGTCCGACGAAACTGGTCGATTCCTCGGGAAGGTTGCCCAACACGGGCCCATTGTTGCGCACCTTCGACCCCCTTGGCCCAGCCACGGAAACGGTGAATCGCGGAGGAACGCCGAAAGCGGCGGGAAATCGCCGCCCGGCGGCCGGGGCACGGCGGAATTCCGGCCGAACCCGCGGTAACAGGCGAACAGTGGAAGCGCGCGCTTGCAAGTAGAGCGCGTATGCAAATATTGTCTACGCGGACAAGATGCGAAGGCAATAGTTGGAGGTCCTCCGTGCCCATCGCCCTGCTCGCCCTGGCCGTCGGCGCCTTCGGGATCGGCACGACCGAGTTCGTGATCATGGGTCTGCTGCCCGAGGTCGCCGCCGGCTACGGCGTCTCGATCCCGGTCGCCGGCTGGCTCGTCACGGGCTACGCCCTCGGTGTCGTCGCGGGGGCCCCGCTGATGACCGCCCTCGGCGCGCGGATCTCCCGCAAACGCATGCTGGCCCTGCTGATGGCCCTGTTCGTGCTCGGCAACGCGCTCTCGGCGCTCGCCCCCTCGTTCGAGCTGATGCTCGCCGGGCGGGTGCTGGCGTCGCTCGCCCACGGCGCGTTCTTCGGGATCGGCTCCGTCGTCGCGGCGGACCTGGTGGCGCCCGGCCGGCGGGCCGGCGCGATCGCGCTGATGTTCACCGGACTGACGGTCGCCAATGTGGCCGGAGTCCCCCTCGGCACCCTTGTCGGGCAGCACGTGAGCTGGCGGCTCACCTTCGCGCTGATCGCCGTCATCGGCCTGGCGGGACTGTTCGGTGTGGTGCGGCTGGTGCCCGACGCGCCCCGTCCCGAAGGCGTACGGCTCCGCGACGAACTCGCCGCCTTCCGCGAGATCCAGGTGCTGCTGGCCATGGCCATGACGGTCCTCGGCTTCGGCGGGGTCTTCGCCGCGATCACCTACATCGCGCCGCTGGCGACGGAGGTCACCGGCTATGCCGAGGCGTCCGTCACCTGGCTGCTCGTCCTCTTCGGGGTCGGCATGGTGATCGGCAATCTGCTCGGCGGACGGCTCGCGGACCGTGCGCTGATGCCGCTCCTCCACGGTTCCCTGGGCGGACTTGCGGTGGTCCTCGCGCTCCTGCCGCTCGCCGCCCACCACCGGGCCGCCGCCGCGGTGGCGGTGACCCTGGTCGGGGCCCTGGGCTTCGCGACCGTACCCCCGCTCCAGAAGCGGGTGCTCGACCGGGCCGCGGCCGCGCCGACGCTCGCGTCCGCGGTGAACATCGGCGCCTTCAACCTGGGCAACGCGCTTGCGGCCTGGCTCGGCGGACTGGTCATCGCCGCCGGTTACGGCTATACCGCACCCGCATGGGTGGGTGCCGCGCTCGCCGGTTCCGCGCTGGTTCTCTCGGTGGTCGCCCGCCGACTGGAGCCGAGGGCCGCCGCGCCCGGCCGGGTGGTTGCGGGCGCGGTACCCGGCGAGGCCCCGGCCGCACGTCCGTCCGGCCGGCGCTGAGCACGGCCCGGCGGGCGGCCGTCCCCGCCCCGCCGCCGTCCGGCCGCGGGGCGGAAGGCCCGTCGGTCAGGACACCGCGGGGATCGGCGGAATCGTGATCGGCGGGATCGTCACCGGGGGAACGGTCACCACCGGGACGGCGGGGACGGTGACCGGCGGCACGGTCACCGGCGGCACGGTCACCGGCGGCACGGTCACCGGAGGGATCGTGACGGGCGGGACGGTGACGGGCGGGATCGTCACCGGCGGCACGGTCACCGGGGGAATCGTCACCGGCGGCACGGCGGGGACGGTGATTCCCGCCAGCAGGGCGGTGAGGGCGTCGACCAGCGAGGTCACGAGCTGCGTCAGCGCCGCAACGACGGCCGTCACGCCCGCCGTCGCCGCGGCCACCAGTTGATTGACCGCCGTCTGTACGGCGGCCACCAGATCGTCCACCGCGCCGGCCCGGGTGGCGGGCGCTTCTGCCGCGCCGCCGCTCTCCTCCCGCACCCGGTCGAGCGCCGCGGCGACACCGGCCCGGTGCGCGGCCGCCTCCGACGGGCTCAGCCTTCCGTCGCGGGCATCGGCCAGCGCCGCGGCCACCGCGGCCCGTACCGGTCCGGCCGGCGGCGGCGCGCCGGGCTCCGCCGGGACCGCGGCCGCGGGTGGCGGGGACCACGAGGGGGAGGCGGCGGCCGCGGGGCCGACCGCCGTGAGGACGAACGCGGCGCACAGCGCCGGGGGGACGAGTGCGCGCGTCACCGGTGCGAGACGCATACGGGTTCCTTCCGGAGATGGGACGGTCTCTCGCACTCACCGTGTGAACGGCGTTCACGCAGCGCAATCGCACACTGCTCCGCCGAATGGGCGAACCGCTCCCGCCTGGTCCCCTGTGACCTGCGGACTCGTCCGCGCCCAAGAGCACCACCGGGGTGGGGCGTCCGGGTGAATCCGAGTGACTCGCCCCGGTCCGCAGCGGGAAACCGCCGCCGGAATTCGCTCCCCCGTTTCGCTGTGCATAAGGGGCAGATAAGGGCAAAATGGAAGTGCGCGGCGAAGGAGTCGCGCAGTTCGGTCCGACGCGCAGACCATGTCGAAGGAGGCGAGTCGTATGGCCGACGTCTCACACAGGGAAGATCTGGCGGGTCATCCCGATATCTCGGAAATGCGGGACCGCTATGCCCGCGTGCTCGGCGGGCGCGATGTGGCGCTCGTGGACGGACCGGTCTTCCTGGTCGGTCTGGCGTGCGCGGTCTCCCCGTGGATCGTCCACTTCTCCGGCAGTCAGCCCGCGCTCGCGACGCACAACCTCATCATGGGTGTCGCGATCGTCGTGCTCGCGCTCGGATTCACCGTCATGCCCCAGCGGATGTACGGCCTGAGCTGGGCCATGTGCGTCATGGGCGCCTGGATGGTCATCGCCCCGTGGATCGTGGGCAGCAACCCCGACGCGGGGGTCATCTGGACCAACGCCGTCCTCGGCGGCCTCACCTTCCTGCTCGGGCTGGCGTGCACGGCGGCGGCGATGCGCAGCGACCGGGCGGGCCGCACCTGAAACCGTACGGCCGTCCCTGAGTCCGTACGGCTTCCCTTCCTCGCGGCCCCGGCGGCAGTCATCCAGACGAAGCGCAGACCCCAGGAACGGGACCGCCTCGAACGCCCAGTCCCCGGCGATCGACTCCGT
>NZ_JBSFNQ010000180.1:0-5796 GCF_053981115.1 Streptomyces sp. NPDC003691
CGGGAACCGGCGGCCACCCCGCCCCCGCCCCCCCTCCCCCCCCCCCCCGCTCTTCCCCGCGGCCCCCCCGGTGCGGGGGCGGCTCCCCGTCCCCAACCCGGACCGGGCCCCCCCCCACGGGTTTTACCCGGCGGCGGTGGCCCGTAGCCATGCACGCGGCGGCACCGTTCGGCGGGCGGACCGGCACGGAGCGCCCGGCCCGGGCCGAGCCGCCTTCCCGGGTCAGACGGTGAACTCCTCGGCGGGCAGCATCACCCCGTCGAAGTTGGTCAGCACGGAGACATACCCGTAGTGCACATCCGTCGCGGGAAAGCTGGTGAGGCTCCAGGGCGCGTCGACCACTCCGGGGCCGCACGGCAGCTGACCGGCACCGTTCGGCATGGCTAACGGCATCAGCTGGAGAGCGCTGAAGCTGACCGGCACGGTGGTCCCGGCCGGTCCGGTACGGGTGTAGATCCCGCCGATGGCAAGGGTGCCGAAAATCGAGGGATGCACCGCGGGGTCGACCTCGGCCCACTGCACATCCATCGACCTGACCGACTGCGGCTGGGCGGCGGCACCGGGAGCGGTGACGCCCAGGGCGCTCAGTGCGGCGGTGGCGAGCAACGCCGCCCGGCGTAACTTCACAATCGGGCTCATGACATTCTCCTGATGGTCCGGGCCGGTTCGGCCGTGCGGTCGAGGACGTCCAGACCTACCCGTGCCGGGCAGCGCCCGGCAGTCGCACGGCACGGCGCGCGGGCGCAGAGCCTCACACGGAGGACGTGGACCGCGGGCCGGCTCGGGTCAGGGCATCAGCGGCCTGCCGTCGCAGGAACCCGCCGGGGTCAGACCCGGGGGCGCTCCGGCACCTCCCGGCCGAGCCAGGCGGCCAGCCGGTCATGGACGTCGGCCCCCTCGGGTGCCTCCCGTACGGCTCCGAAGGGCACCGGCCCGCCCCGGTTGCCGGCCGGAAGTGCCTGCCGCGCCAGGGGCATGACGGCTTCGGCCAGCTCAGGGTCCAAGGGCACCGGTCGTCCCAGGGCCTCGGACAGGTCCCAGCCGTGTGTCACGGCCTCCAGGAGTACGAAACCCACCACCGCGGCACCCGGCGTCTCCTCACCCCAGGGCGAGGAGAAGACCTCCCCCAGTTTCATGTCGTCCGACCATGTCTCGCGGAAGCGCCGGTGCGCCTTCTCGTACGAGCGGCGCAGGTCGTCGTCGGCGACGGACACCTCCGGGGGTACCGCCTTCCAGTCACCGCCCTCGCCGATATGCGTCATCAGGCCGAGACCGTTCACACAGTGCGAGACCAGCGCCCGTACGTCGTACTCCGAACACGGTGTCCCGGCACCGAGGTCGAGAGGCGTCACGGTCTCCAGCAGGGCGGCGAACTGGGCGGCCGCCCGGTCGTACAAGGGACGAGGGTCGTTCATCTGATCGTTCTCCCATGGGTGAAGCCGGTTGCTCCGGACACCCGCACCTTCGGCGGGTAACCTGACATCCCCCGTCATGTTTTCCGGAGGGTCCGCCCGTCCCGTGAAATCCGATCGCCTCCTCTCGATCATCCTGCTGCTCCAGACGCGCGGACTGGTCCGGGCGGCCGAGCTGGCCCAGCGCCTCGAAGTCTCGGTCCGCACCATCTACCGCGATGTCGAGGCGCTGTCCGCCTCCGGTGTCCCGCTCTACACCGAGCGGGGACGCCACGGGGGCGTTGCGCTGCTGCCGGGGTTCCGGACCGATGTCACCGGTCTCACGGAGGACGAGTCGCGCGCCCTGTTCGTCCTGACCGCCCGGGGCACCCACGCGGCGCTCGGGCTGGACGCGGCGCTGGGGTCCGCCCTCCGCAAGGTCATGGCGGCGCTCCCCGCCCCGCACCGCCCGGCGGCCGAACTGACGAGTCGCCGGGTCCTCGTCGAACCGGAGCGCTGGGCGACCGGACTCGCCCCCGCGGTCGACCTCGACGTACTCAACTCCGCCGTCTTCACCGACCGCCGGCTGGCCCTGCGCTACCGCCGTGCCGGTGCCGTCGAGCCCGGGGACTACGTCCTCGACCCCTACGGGCTCGTGGTGAAGGCGGGCGTCTGGTACCTGGTGGCCGACAAGTCGGGCTCTCCCCGGCTGTTCCGCGCGGACCGGGTGGTCGAGGCGTCCGTCATCGACGAACCGGTGCGCAGACGGCCCGGTCTGGAGCTGGCCGACGTATGGCGGACGATGCGGCGCGAAGCAGAACAGCGGCGCCTTCCGGTCCAGGTGGAGGTACGGCTGCGCGAGGACGCCCTGATGCTGCTGCGCTGCCTGGTCCGGGCGCGGATCACCGGCGATCTCGTCACGGACGGTTCGGGCTGGCTGAGGATCGTCCTGACGTTCGACGGCATGCTGGAGACCAGGGGGCTCCTGACGCTCGGCGGCGAGGTGGAGGTCCTCTCACCACCGGCCGTACGCGACGAACTGGTACGCGTCGCAACCTCGGCGACAAGCGTCTACACGGACGGTGCGGATGCTCCGCCCCCCGGGCCGGCCCCCGTTCTCTGAGTGCTGCGGCCGGGGCGGCGGGCGGTGAACGGGAGTAGGTCTCAGTCGGTGGTGATGCCCCGCGCGGCGAATATCTCCGCCGCGTCCGGCACTCTCAGGACGCCGTCTTCCACGAAGGTGACCTCGCGCAGGTTGGGCAGGAGAGCGAGGTCGTCGAGCGAACGGACGTCGAACAGGTCGTCCTCGCCGTCCCAGGCGGGGGCGCAGTGGTGAAAAACGTCCGCCCCTGCGTCGAAGCACAGCTCCTCGACGCGCGCGAGGATCTCGGCCGGGATCTCCAGGGCTTCGAAGTGGGCCCGGGACTCCGGCAGCACCTGAGTGTGGAGGCCGTTCTCCAGGACGTACGACGCGGGGTCACCGATCCCCCGCCCGGCCAGCCGGGCGGACAGGTCATAGACGGGAAGCAGCGGCTCGGGGCCGTACATGAGCTCCTCGATGACGAGCAGCTTGAGGTTGAAGTCGCGGAACTGGCTCATGGGACATGGGTACCACGGGGGTGCGACACCGGCCCTCCGCCCGGCTGGACCACACCAAGGACCAGCGCGACCGCGTGTCCGTCGCCCGCTCAAGAACAAAGCTCTCACTGGTGTTGACAGCGGGGGTGGCTCCGTGGCCGGAACTGCGGGTTGCAGCGGTTGGCCGTGTCCATAGAGTCGAGTTTCCTGCCGGGTTCGGAGCGGAGTGGGGTTCGCGGTGACAAGGATGTTGCGGGAGCAGTCTGTCGAGCCGTTGGTCGATTACTTCGGTCTGTGTCTTCAGGAGGCTGATGATGCGGGTGTGCCGGTTCGGTGGCCGGAGGGCTGGGAGGTGGGGCAGGCGCTTGCCGTGGGCCGGCCGGGCCGTCTCGATCTGGAGAGTGCGGGGCACACGCACCAGGCGGTAATGAAGGTCGAGGTCTGGGACGGGGCACCGCCTGTCGTGGCAGGTGAGTGGGAAGTATCGGCGGTGGCGGAGTTGTTCTCGCTCTCGGGGCAGCTCACCGTGTGGGGAGTGACAGGCCCTGCGTACGAGTGTGTGGACTTGGGCCGGCCGGATACGCGGTGGCGGGTCCGGGTGCACTGCGCGGGCCGGGCGCGGCTGGCGGAGCCGGCCTCAGTGGATGTGCCCGATGGTGTGGAGCGGTGGCTGATGCAGTTCTGGCCGTGTGCGAGAGTGGAGCCGGCCCGGTGAGTCGGATCGGCACCGGGCAATGGGCGAGCCTTCCCCGGCTCCATGTCGGGCGCAGCGGTTCACCGACGGGGTTGGGCGACTTCCCGCCGAAGCGGCGAGTACCACCCACGTACGTGCTTATCAGGCAGCTGGGCACGCCGCGGCCGTCCGAGCCGGGAAGGTCGCCGTGCTCATGTCCTGTCATCGACCTGTGCCGAAAGCCATCACTGGAGCCGTACCACGCTCGCGTCCCCCTGGGCTCAAAGGCCGGCCAGGAACACCCGCCGATGCCGCCGTTCGACAGCGGTAACGGCGACGGTGATCTCCTGACCAACCTCGAAGTCCCGCCGCGTGCCGGCCGCCGGATGGCCGTGGACCTCCCGGAAGGGCACCAGTCCGACGACTCCGTCCTCAAGGCCGACGAAAACACCGAAGGGCACTATCTTGACGACCCTCCCCGGCAGTGTCCGGCCCACCACTGCACGGTCGGCGAATGCCTGGAAGGGATCGGGCTCAAGAGCGCGCAGGGACAGCCTTGCCTCTGCATTCCAGGTGTCGAACTGCAGAAACGCGCAGGTAACACGCTGTCCGATCTCAACCACATCACCCGGAGCGTCGATGTACCGCCACGAAAGTTCAGGAACGGCGACGAATCCGACACCGGGCAGCGTCGGATGGCCGGGGCCTTTGTCCAGAGCCACGAAGACTCCGAACCGCTCGATCGCCGTGACAGTGCCGGACAGGACTTCACCGACGTGCAGTGAGTCCAGGAACGCCCAGAGTTCCGGGCTCTCAGTCCGCCAGTCCATACCGGTCACCCTGGCACACGACACCCTGCGTTGACGATCCCCTTGATCAGGAACAGCCCAGGTGTCCATGCTCTCGCCGTGGCCTGTGTTCGTCCCGGAGAACGCCAACCGTGGCGCGCAGGGGAAGGGGCCATCTCGATAGGGTCAGAGCGCAGGCTGATCCTGGACGGTATAGCCCAGCGAGCGGGCCTCGGCAGCCACCTTTTCGAAGTCGGCTGTGGAGGACAACGAGGTCACCGTCCCGTGGCTCAGCGGCGCCCCAGCCAGGATGGTCGCCACGGCGTCACGGTCGATGCTTCGCTCAAAGTAGTCCTCGGCGAAGCCGACGTACGCGTCCGTGCTGCCGTCGGTGAGAAGGTCGAACAGCCAGTCGCTACCGTCCGACTCGTCGTCGAAATCGACCTGACCGCACTGCCACGCCTCAGCGTCCTTCTCGCGCCATACGCACACCGTCGCGTCGAAGAACCCGTCGAACTGGAACTCCTGCGCTGCCGGATAGTGCGCGAGCGACGGGGGCAGACCGTCGAGGAGGCCTGGCCAATGCTCGCGGGGCGACTCTCGCCATGGAGTGGCGTCACTCTCGTGATCGAACCCGTAGAGGAACACCCCGGCCGGATCGAACACAACGGCATACTGGTCACCGGACCCGTTGTCCATGAAGGCAAGGTCGACGCCTGCGCGCCACTCGGAGGCGAACGAGTGGGTGGGAGCGTCCGCATTGAGGATCGCGTCGAGCAGTGCCAGTGCCCGACAGCGGGCGCGCAGAACATCGGGTTCGGGCAGCGAGGCCACCAGTGCGTGGACGGTCATGGCCTCATTCAACTGCCTGCCACTGACATCGGCGGTAGCGCCTCCGAGTTCAGGAATGGAGCTTCGGTCAACTGGGAAGCGGTCTTCAACCACTTCTGTTTCACCTGGTCAGCGGTGAACACCCGGTCGGCTTTGCAGATCGCGTCCCCTCGGGCCCGGGTGCGCCGTACGGGTCGCTTCCAGGGATGAGGATGAGGCGGTGACGTCAGGTCCGGTGCGGGAGGGGATGGCCACCGTGTACCCGGCGCACCTACCCCCGGGCAGCAGCGGAGCGGCCGGCTCCCACTGCGCATTGGTTCAGTCCATGCCGATGCACCATGCCAGGCTCCTGCCCGGAACAGCAGCAGACCCACCTTCCGGACAAGGGCGATCAGGCGCCGCTGGACCGCGTGGTCCCCAGATGGCCCCGGGAACAGCGGAAAGGCGGTACCGGATTACTCCGATACCGCCTGCGACCTGCTTCAAGAGCTGGTCGGGACGACAGGATTTGAACCTGCGACCCCTTGACCCCCAG
>NZ_JBSFNQ010000181.1:0-5709 GCF_053981115.1 Streptomyces sp. NPDC003691
TCGTCGACCTCTTCGCGATCGGTGTCTCGGTGCATGTCCGCGGGGTGGCGGAGTCCCTCGACAACTCGCCCTTCTCCATCACCCAGGCCGAGGCCAACGACGCCGACCGGATGATGGCCGTGGCGATCGCCTTCAAAGGGGTGGCGCTCCTGGTAACCGGCGGACACGGAAATGCGCAGCTTTCAGGCCGAAGCGGCTCAGATCCTCGAGCTCATGGCCCATTCGCTCTACAGCAACAAGGAAATCTTCCTCCGTGAGCTGATCTCGAATGCGTCCGACGCGATCGACCGGCTCCGTTTCGAGCGGTACAGCCGCCCCGATGAGACCGGGGACGCACCGGCGGACGCACCGGCGGACTCCGCACCGGACGACGCGCCGCGGATCCGTATCTCGTTCGACAAGGACGCGGGGACGGTCACCATCGCCGACAACGGCATCGGGATGAGCCGGCAGGAGGTGATCGACAACATCGGCACCATCGCCCGTTCGGGTACCGCCGAGTTCCTCCGTTCCCTCACCGGTGACCAGCGCCGTGACGCGGAGCTGATCGGCCAGTTCGGGGTCGGCTTCTACTCGGCTTTCGTCGTCGCCGAGCGGGTGGTGCTGACCACCCGTCGGGCCGGGCGGCCCGCGTCCGAGGGAGTCCGCTGGTCCTCCGACGGCAAGGGGGAGTACGCCCTCGAGCAGGTCGAGCGTGCCGACCACGGCACCACGATCGTGCTGGAGCTGCGGGACGGCGAGGACGAACTGCTCAGCGAGTACCGGCTGCGTTCGATCGTCCAGCGGTACTCGGACCACATCACCCAGCCGATCGTCCTGGGGGACGACGAGAACCCGGTCAACCAGGCATCGGCGCTCTGGACCCGGCCCAAGAGCGAACTGGCCGAGCAGGACTACCACACGTACTACCGGCACCTCACGCACGAATACTCCGATCCGCTGGCCTACGTCCATACGAAGGTGGAGGGGCGGTACGAGTACACGCTCCTGCTGTACGTGCCGTCCCGGGCACCGCACGATCTGTTCCTCCCGCAGGCCCGCGGGGGTGTGCGGCTCCATGTCCGGCGGGTGTTCATCCTGGAGGACACCGGGCAGCTCCTCCCCGACTATCTGCGGTTCGTCCGCGGCGTCGTCGACTCGGCGGATCTGCCGCTGAACGTCTCCCGGGAGATCCTCCAGAGCAGCCACGCGGTCGACCACATCCGGTCCAGCGCGGTCAAGCGGGTACTCAAGCTCCTGTCGCAGCTGGCGGACGGCGAGCCCGCGAAGTACGCGGACTTCTGGAAGGAGTTCGGGGGTGTGCTGAAGCAGGGGGTCGCGGACGATCCCGCGCACCGGGAGGACCTGACCGAGCTGCTGCGCTTCACCTCCACCCGTTCGGCGACCCAGGACGCCGATGTCTCGCTGGCCGACTACGTCGACCGGATGAAGGACGGTCAGGAGAAGATCTACTATCTGCTGGCGCCGGGTCGGGGTTCGGCCGCGGCCAGCCCCCATCTGGAGGCGTACCGGGCCAAGGACATCGAGGTGCTGCTGCTGGGCGAGGCCGTCGACGGTTTCGTCGTCTCCGGTCCGCTCCACGAGTACCGGGGAAAGCGGCTCCAGTCCGTCGCCCAGGGGCCGCCGGACTTCGGCACTCTCACGGACGAGGCCGAGAAGGAGGCCGCCGACCGGGCGGACTCCGACTACGCGGACCTCCTCGGCCTGCTCAAGGAGCATCTGTCGGGCAAGGCGTTCGACGTCCGGGTCACCAGCCGGCTGACCACCTCCCCCGCCTGTATCGTCGCCGACGGGGTGGAGACCGACTTCACCACCGTGCAGCGGCTGCGCGGTTCGGGGCTGCCGAACCGGCCGATCCTGGAGATCAACCCCGGGCACCCCCTGGTACTGCGGCTCAACGAGGACCGGGACGACCCCCGTCTGGGCGAGTGGGCGCACATCCTGTTCGACCAGTCGGTGCTGACCGCCGGCGCCCGGATCGAGGAGCCGACCGCGTTCGTCGGCCGCCTCAACGACCTGCTGCTGTCGCTCACGGGCGGCGGTTCGCCGGACGCCGCCGGCTGACCCCGGCGCTCCGCTGCCCCGTGCGGACGCCGGCCGGTCCTCCGGCCGGCGTCCGGCCCCGGAGTGGTTCCCTCGGACCCGATCCTGCGCGACCAGGGGTTTCGCCGAGGTGACCGGAAGCGTTAACCACCCCCTTACCGTAGATCTGGGGCAATGTCCGCATGCGAATTCTGGTGGCCGAGGACGAGCGTTTCCTGGCGGATCTGGTGGCGGAGGGGCTGCGCAAGGAGGCGATGGCGGTCGACGTCGCCTACGACGGCGCCGCCGCGCTGGAGCGTCTCGCGGTCAACGACTACGACGTTCTGGTGCTCGACCGCGATCTGCCTCAGGTCCACGGCGACGACATCTGCCGGGAGCTGGCGCAGCAGGGGGGCCGGGTCCGCATTCTGATGCTGACCGCGTCCGGTACGGTCCACGACCGGGTCGCCGGGCTGAATCTGGGCGCGGACGACTATCTCGCCAAACCGTTCGCTTTCAACGAGCTGGTGGCCCGGATCAACGCGCTGGCGCGCCGTTCCGGGCCGCCGCTGCCGCCGGTGCTGGAGCGCGGGGACATCACCCTGGACACCGGCCGGAGGCAGGCGTTCCGCGATGGTCACTACGTACCGCTGTCCCGGAAGGAGTACGCGGTGCTGGAGGTCCTGATGCGGGCCCGCGGCACGGTCGTCAGCACCGAGGAGCTGCTGGAACGGGCGTGGGACGAGCACACCGACCCGTTCACCACGGTCGTCAAGGTCACCATGAGCAAGCTCCGGGCCAAACTGGGCGATCCGCCCGTCATCGTCACGGTGCCGGGAAGCGGGTACCGGCTGTGAGGCGGGTGCGGAGGACGACGGCGGTACGGAGGTCGGGACGGCGCGCCCTGGCGCCGCTGAGCGGCTCGGTGCGGGCCCGGATGACGCTCCTCTACGGCGGTGTGTTCACGGTCATCACCCTGGCGGTCCTGATCACCGCGCTCCGGTTGCAGAAGGGGATCGTCGACGGCAAGGTCGACCGCTTCGTCAAACCCGGCTCGGTCGCCGGGATCCCCTGTGGGATGAGGCCGCCGGAGTCGCCCTGTTCCTCGGTGCCGTACCGGCCCGCCGCGACCGCCACGGCGGCTTCCTCCCCGCCCGGTCCGCATACCGTCCTCGACCGGGAGGGGAAGGCGCAGCTCCAGCACGATCTGGCCAGCACCCAGCTCGCCACCAGTCTGATCGCCATCGCGGTGATCATGGTGTTGGCGTTTCTGGTGTGCTGGTGGCTCACGGGACGGCTGCTGCGCCCGCTCCAGCGGGTCACGGCCACCGCGCGCCGGCTGTCCCTGTCCACCCTGCACGAACGCATCGCGCTGACGGGCCCGCAGGACGAGCTGAAGGATCTTGCCGACACCTTCGACGCGATGCTGGACCGGCTGGAGCATTCGGTGGCCGGCCAGCGGCGTTTCGTCGCCAACGCCTCCCATGAGCTGCGTACTCCGCTCGCCATACAGCGCACGGCGATGGAGATCGGTCTGGCGGATCCGTCGCCGGAGCGGGTGGCCCGGATCCGCGACGAGCTGCTGCGGGCCACCGAGCGGTCGGAGCGGCTGATCGAGGGTTTGCTGGTACTCGCCCAGGGCGAGCAGGAACTGACGGTCCGGTCCCCGGTGGACCTGGCCGTCGTGGTCGACCAGGTCATCGGGGAGCATCTGCCGTTCGCCGAGCGCCGCGGTATCACGGTCGGGGCCACCACGCGGCCGGTGACGGTCGCGGGCGACGAGGTGCTGGTGACCCGTCTGATCGCCAATCTGGTGCAGAACGCGATCCGGCACAACGACGACCACGGGCATATCCGGGTCGACCTCTCGCCGGACGAGGGTCTGGTGGTGAGCAATACGGGTCCCGAGGTGCCGCCGGAGCAGGTCGGCGAGCTGTTCGAGCCGTTCCGGCGGCTGCATGCGGACCGTACGGGTTCCTCCGAGGGGGCGGGCCTGGGGCTGTCCATCGTGGCGGCGATCGCGGGCGCCCACGGCGGCAGTGTGCGTGCCGTGGCCAACCCCGGCGGCGGGCTCTCCGTCACGGTGTCCCTTCCGGCGCTGGTGCCGTCGGGCTGACGGGGCGGTGCAGCCCGTGCTGTTCCGGTGCTACGGGCCCGTACCCCCCGGGTGCTACGGGCCCGCGCTGCTCCGGTACTCATCCGTTCCGGTCCGCCATCCAGGCGGCGATGGCCTCCCAGGCCCGGCCGAGCATCTCCGGGAGCATCAGGTCGGTGTGCCGGCAGGGCAGGCCGACCTCGGAGATCGCCCCGCCGACGTAGGGCTCCCAGAGGGTGCCGTCGGGCGGGTTGTCGGCCTCCCGGTGCTCGGCGACGAGGAGGAGCATGTCGCCGTCGTACACGCCGGGCCGGTGGGATTTCCGGAGGGCGGTGTTGTTGCGGAAGATCTCCGCCATCAGAAGCAGTTCCTCGTCGGAGATTCCGTCGATGACCTCCCCCACCTCTTCCCGGAACCGGGCGGCGGTCTGCCGGAGGGCGTCCTCCGGCGAGGGCGGGGACGGGGGACCGTCCGGACGCGGCCCGCGGGGGGCTTCCTCCCCGGCGGGGGCGGCGGGTACGGGCCGTCCGCCGGGAGCGGGATGTCCGGCGGGAGCGGGAAGTCCGGCGGGCACGGGATGTCCGGCGGGGGCGGCGCCCCCCTCGGGTGCTCCGGCCTCGCGGGGCCGGACGGTTTCGTCGCCGGTACCGCGGGTCGGGTAGGCGTCCAGGACGACGAGCGCCGCGACGGTCTCTCCGGCGGCCCGGAGCTGGACGGCGATCTCGTGGACGGGGATGCCGCCGAAGGAGAAGCCCAGGAGGTGGTAGGGGCCGGTGGGCTGGACGGCGCGGATCTGCTCGACGTACTCCGTCGCCAGTTCTCCGATGCTCGCCGCCGGGGTGCCCGTGCCGTCGATGCCCGCGGCCTGGAGGCCGTAGAGCGGGATGCCTTCGGGTACGAAGCGGGCGAGGGGGCGGTAGCACCAGCTCAGCCCGGACGCCGGGTGGATCAGGAAGAACGGGGGCCGGTCTCCTTCGGTCCGGATCGGCAGGACCCGGCCGAGGGAGTCGCTGAGGGAGGCGAGGCTCAGTCCGCTGACGATGCCCTCGACGGTGGGGGCGGCGAACACATTGCGGACGGAGGTGTTGACGCCCTTCTCCGCCAGCCGGGTGACGAGGGTGACCGCCAGCAGTGAGTGGCCGCCGAGTTCGAAGAAGTCGTCGTCGACGCCGACTTCCGGGATGCCGAGGGTTTCGGCGAAGACCTCGCCCACCAGGGTCTCCAGGCTGGTGGCGAGATTCCGCCGCCCGGCCGGACGCGCGGCTCCGGTCAGGCCTGCGTAGTCGGGGGCGGGGAGTGCCCTGCGGTCGAGCTTGCCATTGCCGGTCAGGGGGAGGGTGGTCAGGGTGACCACGGCGGAGGGCACCAGATGTGCGGGGAGCCGCTGGGCGAGGAAGTCCCGTACGCCGGTGATCTCCTCCGTTCCCTCGTTGTCCGTCGGGACGAGGTAGGCGACGAGGCGGCGGTCTCCCGGGGTGTCCTCGCGGGCGACGACTGCGGCCCGGGCAACTTCGGGATGGGTGCGGAGTACGGCTTCGACCTCACCCGGCTCGATACGGAAGCCGCGGACCTTCACCTGGTCGTCGGCCCGT
>NZ_JBSFNQ010000182.1:0-5704 GCF_053981115.1 Streptomyces sp. NPDC003691
CGGGCATCGTCTGGGACGGTCTGCGCGAGCCGGTCCAGGTCGTCCGGCGCCGCGCGACCTTCCCCGTCGTCGAGCACACGCTCGCCGTCGACTCCGCTGCATCCGCCGACCCGGCCGCCACCGTCGACGCGTTCGTGGCCACCGTGGGAACCGTGCTGGACTTGGGCCGGGCCCCACTGATGGACCTCCACACGGCCGCCCTGCCCGACGGCCGCCGCCTGGGCCTCATCCGTATGCACCATATGGTCCAGGACCACCTGGGCATGGATGTGCTGCTGGAGGAGTTGCGGGCGGTACTCGCCGGGCGGACCGACCGGCTGGCCCCCGCCCTTCCGTTCAGGAACTTCGTCGCCCGGACCCGGGCGGTCTCCCGCTCCGAACACGAGCGCTTCTTCGCCGAGCTGCTGGGCGATGTCACCGAGCCGACCGCGCCGTACGGGATTCTCGACGTCCGCGGCGACGGCAGCGACGTGGTGTCGGAGACCGTTCCCGTCGACGACGCCCTCGCCGCGCGGTTGCGTAACGTCGCACGGCGCCTCGGTGCCAGCCCGGCCACCGTCCTGCACGTGGTCTGGGCCAGGGTCCTGGCTGTTCTCTCGGGCCGTGACGACGTCGTCTTCGGCACCGTGCTCTTCGGCCGGATGAACGCGGGCGCTGGTGCCGACCGGGTCCTCGGACCGTTCATCAACACCCTTCCGGTACGGGTCCGGACGGCCGGCGTCGGCATTCGCGAAGCCGTCGAGCAGATGCGGACCCAACTGGCGGAACTCCTCGAACACGAACACGCACCCCTTGCCCTTGCCCAGCAGAGCAGCGGCGTACCGGAGAACACACCGCTCTTCACCTCGCTGTTCAACTACCGCTTCATTACCGCCACCGACGGCAACCCCGACGGCAACCGTGGCAGCACCCCCGGCGGAACCCCGGCCGGACCCACAACCGGACCCACGGACGGGCGCGCCGGAGACGGCGGCCCGGAGACCGGGGAACAGCCCGTGACGGGCCTCCGGGCCGTCTTCGCCCAGGAACGCACCAACTATCCACTGGCGATGTCCGTCAACGACCTGGGCCGCGACGGTCTCAGCCTGAGCGTGCAGACCGTTCGCGCACTCGACCCGCGTGCCGTGGGCCACCTCCTGTGCACCGCGGTGGAGAGCGCCCTGCGAGCCCTGGACGAGAGCCTGGGCGGTGGCCGGGACACGGCCCTCCGCGCCATCGGCGTACTGGGCCGGGACGAGCTGCGGCGCCTGCTGACCGGGTGGAACGAATCCGCCGGGAGCGCGCCCGAAAGCACCGTGACCGAGGAGTTCGCCCGCCAGGTGGCGGCGACCTCGGACGCCCCCGCCCTCGTTGCCGACGACGCGGTACTGACATACCGCGAACTGGACGCGCAGGCCAACCGCCTCGCCCATCTCCTGCGCCGCCGGGGCGTCGGCGCCGACGCCGTCGTCGGGCTCTGCCTGCCGCGCGGCCCGCGGCTGATCACGGCCGTCCTGGGCATTCTGAAGGCGGGGGCGGCCTATCTGCCGATCGACACGGAGTACCCGGCCGAGCGGATCGGCTTCCTGCTGGGCGACAGCGGGGCGCGTCTTGTGCTCGGGACCGCCGGCGCCCTGGGCGAGCACTCAGCCGGAGTTCCCCTGGTCGACCTCGACGACCCCGGCATATCGACGCTGCTGGCCGACTGCCCCGCCACCGCTCCCGACGGGGCCACGGACCCGGCCGCGACGGCATACGTGATCTACACCTCCGGTTCGACGGGCGTGCCCAAGGGGGTCGCGGTCGCCCACCGCGGCGCGGTCAACCTTGCTGCCGCCCAGATCGAACGGTTCGCCGTGGACAGCGACGCCCGGGTGCTCCAGTTCGCGTCCATCGGCTTCGACGCGGCAACCTCCGAGATCCTGATGGCCCTGACCTCCGGCGCCGCGCTGGTCGTGGCACCCGCCGGTGAACTGGTCCCCGGCGGCGGCCTGGCCGAACTGCTCGCACGGCACGCGGTGACCCATGTGACCCTGCCCCCGGCCGTACTCGCCGTCCTGGCCGACGGCGACCTGGCGACGGTCCGGACACTGGTGTCGGCGGGTGAGGCTCTCGACGCCGCGCTGATCGACCGCTGGGCACCGGGCCGACGGCTGATCAACGCCTACGGCCCCACCGAGATCACGGTCTGTGCGTCGATGTCGGATCCCCTGTCGGCGGGCGACGACCCGGTGATCGGTGGGCCGATCGCCAATGCGCGGGTGTTCGTGCTGGACGGAACCCTCGCTCCCGTCCCGGTGGGGGTCGCGGGTGAGCTGTATGTGGCCGGTGCGGGTGTGGCCCGCGGGTATGTGGGGCGGCCGGGGCTGACGGGAGAGCGGTTCGTCGCCTGCCCGTACGGCACCGGCGGCGAGCGCATGTACCGGACCGGTGACCTGGTGAAGTGGACGGCGGACGGGCAACTCGTCTTCGTCGGCCGGGCCGACGACCAGGTGAAGATCCGTGGTTTCCGGATCGAGCCCGGTGAGGTCGAAGCCGTACTCCTGACCCACCCCGAGGTGCGCCGGGCGGTAGTGATGGTCCGGGAGGACACCCCCGGCGACCGCCGCCTCGTCGCCTACACCGTCACCGGGGAGCCCGCGGTCGCAGAGCCCGCGGCCGGGGACCCCATGGCCGGGGACCTCGCGGCCGGAGCCGAGGGGTTCCACGACTTCCACGACCTCCACGATTTCCTCGCCGCACGGCTGCCGGACCATCTCGTCCCGGCGGCGTTCGTCACCCTGGCCGAACTGCCCCTGACGGTGAACGGCAAGATCGACCGCCGTGCGCTGCCCGCGCCCGAGTACGCCACGGGCAAGGGCCGGGCGCCGGCCACCGTCCAGGAAGAACTGCTCTGCGCTGCCTTCGCCGAAGTGCTGGGCCTGGAGTCGGTCGGCGTCGACGACGACTTCTTCCGGCTCGGCGGGCACTCCCTGCTGGCGGTCCGCCTGCTCTCCCGCATCCGTACCGTACTCGGCGCCGAGGTCGAACTCCGTACCCTCTTCGCCGCCCCGACCGTCGCGGGCCTCGCGGCCCGGCTGCCCGAGATGCCGGGGCGGTCACGTGCCCCGCTCACGGCGGCGGACCGGCCCGAGCGGGTGCCGCTCTCCTTCGCCCAGCGGCGGCTGTGGTTCCTCGCCCAGTTGGAAGGGCCGAGCGCCACCTACAACGTCACGGTCCCCATCCGGCTGAGCGGTGTGGACACGGCCGCGCTGGACGCCGCGCTGCGCGATGTCCTCGGCAGGCACGAGTCCCTGCGGACGGTCTTCCCGGCCGTCGACGGCGAGCCGTACCAGCACATCGTCGACCCCGGTGACCTCGACTGGGAGCTGGAGGTCACCGAGGCCGCGTTCGGTGAACTGGCGGCCGCCGCCGGACGGGCCTCCCGGCACGCCTTCGACCTCGCCGCCGAACTGCCCTTCCGCGCGTCGCTCTTCGTCGCGGGACCGGACGAGCAGGTCCTCGTCGTCGTGATGCACCACATCGCGTCCGACGGCTGGTCGATGGGACCGCTCGGCCGTGATCTGTCGGCCGCCTACGCGGCACGCCTCGCCGGGCGGGCCCCGGACTGGGAGCCGCTGCCGGTCCAGTACGCCGACTACACCCTCTGGCAGCGCGAACTCCTCGGCGACGAGGACGACCCGGCGAGCCCCCTCGCCGCACAGGTCGAGTACTGGCGGCAGGCGCTCGGCGGAGTGCCCGAGGAACTGCCCCTGCCCGTGGACCGGCCCCGGCCCGCGACGGCGGGCCACCAGGGGCACCGGGTCCCCCTGCGGGTCCCCGCCGAGGTCCACCGGCGGATCACGGACCTCGCCCGGACCGAGGGCGTGACCGTGTTCATGGTCCTCCAGGCCGCCCTGGCGGTCACCCTCTCCCGGCTCGGCGGCGGTACGGACATCCCGATCGGTTCCGGCGTCGCGGCCCGCGGCGACGAGGCCCTGGACGATCTCGTCGGCTTCTTCCTGAACACCCTCGTGATCCGGACCGACCTCTCCGGTGATCCGGAGTTCCGGCAGGTGCTGGGCCGGGTCCGGGAGGCGAGCCTCGGGGCCTTCGCCCACCAGGACGTCCCCTTCGAGAAGCTGGTGGAGGAGTTGGCCCCCGAACGGTCGATGTCACGCCACCCGCTCTTCCAGACCGTCCTCACCCTCCAGAACACCGAGCGGACCGCGCTGCGGCTGCCCGGCGTCGAAACCACGGCGGTCGCCGGTGTCGAAGCCACCCTGGCGGCCTCGGTCAAGTGCGACATCGACGTGATGATCGGGGAGTCGTACGACGAGAACGGCCGCCCCGCCGGGCTCCGCGGGTCGCTGACCGGCTCCGTCGACCTGTTCGACGCCTCGACGGTCGAGGCCTTCGCGG
Organism: Streptomyces sp. NPDC003691; assembly: GCF_053981115.1. Lineage (NCBI taxonomy): Bacteria > Bacillati > Actinomycetota > Actinomycetes > Kitasatosporales > Streptomycetaceae > Streptomyces > Streptomyces sp. NPDC003691. The sequence continues at coordinate 4,381 of NZ_JBSFNQ010000182.1, forward strand.
ACCGTCTCGCCCGGGTCCTCGACCTGGTCACCGCGGCCCCCGGCACCCGGCTCACCGCCGTGGACGTCCTGCACTCCGGCGAACGCGAACTGATCCTCGACACCTGGAACGCCTCGGCCGCCGAAGCAGCGGCACCGACCGCCCTCGCCCTGTTCGCGGGTCGGGTGGCTGCGGCTCCCGACGCGCCGGCGGTCGTCGGTGACGGTGCGGAGGTGTCGTACGGGGAGCTGGACGCGGCGTCGAACCGGCTGGCGCATTATCTGGTGGGCCGGGGTGTGGGTGCGGAGTCGGTGGTGGGTTTGTGCCTGCCGCGGGGTGCCGGTCTGGTGACGGCGATCCTGGCCGTGCTGAAGGCGGGGGCGGCGTATCTGCCGCTCGATGCCCGGCATCCGGCCGAGCGCATCGCGTTCATGGTCGCCGACAGCGGCGCGGCCACCGTTCTCACCAGCGGAACCGAAGCCACGGCACTCACCGAGGCCCTGGCAGACGTACCGGTGGGGGTCGAAACCGTCCACCTGGACGATCCGGCGGTACGGGAGCGGATCGCGGCCCTCCCCGGCACGGCCCCCGGCACCACCGTCGGCCCGCACTCCCTGGCGTACGTCATCTACACATCGGGCTCGACCGGGACACCGAAGGGCGTCGCCCTCACCCACGGCGGAACGGTCAACCTCGCCACCGCCCAGATCCGCCGGTTCGCCGTCGACGGCGACGCCCGGGTGCTCCAGTTCGCGTCCATCGGCTTCGACGCGGCGACCTGGGAGATCCTGATGGCCCTCGGCGCCGGCGCCGCCCTGGTGGTCGCCCCGGCCGGACAACTCGTCCCCGGCAGCGGACTGGAAGACGTCGTGGCACGCCATGGCGTGACCCATGCGACGCTGCCGCCCGTGGTCCTCGGATCCCTGGCCGAGCCGGACCTCGCGACGGTAAGGACGCTGGTGTCGGCGGGTGAGGCCCTCGACGCCGCACTGATCGACCGCTGGGCACCCGGCCGCGAACTGATCAACGCCTACGGTCCGACGGAGACCACCGTCTGTGCGTCGATGTCCGGCCCGCTGTCGGCGGGGGACCAGCCGGTGATCGGTGGGCCGATCGCCAATGCGCGGGTGTTCGTGCTGGACGGAACCCTCGCCCCCGTCCCGGTGGGTGTTGCCGGTGAGCTGTATGTGGCCGGTGCGGGTGTGGCCCGGGGCTATCTGGGCCGTCCGGGGCTGACGGGAGAGCGGTTCGTCGCCTGCCCGTACGGGTCCGGTGGTGAGCGGATGTACCGGACCGGTGACCTGGTGAAGTGGACGGCGGACGGGCAGCTGATGTTCGTCGGCCG
>NZ_JBSFNQ010000183.1:0-5617 GCF_053981115.1 Streptomyces sp. NPDC003691
GGGTCGGGTCGGGTCGGGAACCGGGGAACTCGGCGGCCTGTGACGCTGTCACCAGCCGCCGTTGAGGAAGGCGAGGAGGGCGGGTGCCGGATCCGCCGCGGTGCCCGCGTTCGCCACCGCGACCACGACGGCAACGAGCGCCAGCAACACGGACAGAACCGCGAACGACGCCAGTACACGCCGTGCCCGCCGGTCGGACCGTTCCGTTCCCGTGAACCTCTTCCACAGCAGCACACCGACCGTGACCAGGGCGACCGCGACGGCCGAGGCGAGTACGGCCATGGCCACGTGATACCGGTCGAAGTCGCTGATCATGACCTCCACAGCAGGCGGTGTCCGGTCACCCGCGCCCGCCCGGCCGGCCAGCTGCTCTCTGATCCTGTCGAGTGCCGCGCCGAGTTCACCGTCGGCCGAGGTGACCCCCAGCATCGGCAGCAGCGAGGCGAAGGGCGCCACCGCGCCCTGCACATTGGCCATCACCACCGCCAGGGAGAACAGGGCGAGTACCGTGACCAGAGCGCCGCTCGCCGCGAGGGCCATCGTGCCCGCCCCGAGACCACCGGCCTTTCCGAACGCTCGCCACAGGAGAACACCGAGCGCGACGAGCACGATCGTCAGGAGTGCGGCGATCACGGCCTTCGCCACGTGGTAGCGGAACCAGTAGTCGACCACCGTCTCCAGCTCCGGTGTGAACTTTCGGTCGCCGGAGGCCCAGTACCCGACGAACGCTTCGCGTACGGCTCCGACGAGGTCGTCCCGGTCGGACAGGGTGTTGCCCGTGCCGCCCGCCGCCAGTCTGCGCGGGGCGAGGACGAACGCGGTGGCGAGGGCCACGGCCAGGGCCGTGAGCACGGCGACGGCGCGGCCGGGGACAGGCGCGGATCGCCACGGGGCTGCGGGCTGGGACAAGGACGTTCCTCCGGTCCGATCGGGTGCGGCGACGGCAGTACGACGTCTGCCGCCGTACCGACCACGCTCGCGTACCGGCGCCTCCCGGTCATCGGAGCAGGCCGGACACCCGGTGGTGTGGCAGGCCCCCACCCCGCCCCCGGGGCAAGCCTCCGCCCGGGGCGGGCCCGGACGCGCACGCGGACCGGACCGGGGCGTCCCGTCAGCCCCTGAGATAGGTGAGGACGGCCAGTACCCGGCGGTGCCGGGCGTCGTCGGGCGGAAGACCGAGCTTGGCGAAGACGGTGCCGATGTGCTTCTCCACGGTGCTCGCGGAGACCACGAGCCGCTCGGTGATGGCCGTATTGGAATGGCCTTCGGCCATCAGCTCCAGGATCTGCCGCTCCCGTGCCGTCAGGGAGCCCAGAGCGGTGTCCCGGCGCCGCCCGGTCAGCAGCAGGGCGACCACCTGGGGATCGAGCACCGTTCCGCCGTGTGCGACCCGGTCCAGCGTGTCCAGGAACTCCTCGACCCGGGCGACCCGGTCCTTGAGGAGATAGCCGATCGCGCCGGAGCCGTCCGCGAGCAGCTCGCCCGCGTAGGAGGGCTCCACGTACTGGCTCAGCATCAGGACCGGCGCGCCGGGCAGCTGTCGGCGGACGGCGATCGCCGCGCGCAGACCCTCGTCCGTGTGGGCCGGAGGCATCCGGATGTCGACGACCGACACATCCGGACGGTGTTCCAGCACCGCCCGGACCAGAGCGGGACCGTCGCCGGCCGTGGCCACGACCTGGTGGCCGTCCTCGACGAGCAGACGCACCAGCCCCTCGCGCAGCAGGACCGAGTCGTCGGCCACGACGATCCGCAGCGCTCTCCGGGCGGCCGGGCCCCGTACCGGTCCCGGGACCGCCTCGTGCGGGTTCAGCAGCACGGCAGCTCCCCGGTGATCGTCGTCGGGCCACCGTGCGGACTGCTGATCCGCAACCGGCCGCCGAGAGACAGGAGCCGGTCCTCCAGTCCCCGGAGACCGTGCCCCTTGTCCAGTGCCGCGCCGCCCACTCCGTCGTCCACCACCCGTACCCTCAGCATGCCCTCATGATGGCGGAGCCCGATCACACACCGCCGCGCGCGGCTGTGCTTGGCCACGTTGGTCATGGCCTCCGAGACCACGAAGTACGCCGCCGTCTCGACGGCGTCCCGCGGCCGGTGGTCCAGGGGAGAGGCGTCGAACTCCGTGAAGGTGGCGGAACGCGCGGCCAGGGCGGCGAGGGCCTCGTGCAGACCGCGGTCGACCAGGATCGGCGGGGCGATACCCCGGGAGAGCGCCCGCAGCTCGTCCAGCGTCTCCTGGGTCTGGAGGATCGCGTCGGCGAGTGCCTCCCGGGCCGTCTCGGGCCGCCGGTCGAAGTGGTGCCGGATGCGCCCCAGTTCCACCGCCAGACGGACCAGGCGCTGCTGGGGCCCGTCGTGGATATCGCGTTCGAGCCGGCGCAGCGCGGTGGCCTCGGCCGCGACCGCGGCGACCGTCCGCGCGCGAGCGGCGTCCCGCTCCTGTTCCAGTCCGCTGATCCTGCGCTGCGGCACGGACACGTCGCCGAGCAGTACCTTCCCCAGCCCGCTCTGGACGGTGGCGCATGCCCGGGTCACCAGCGGCAGGGTGAACAGGGTCAGCAGACCGAGTACGGTCCCGAAGACGACCCGCTCGACGGGGGAGGGCAGCCCCAGGGTCACGGCGATGTGCGACTGCGCGTCACCCAGATTCAGCGAGAGCGGCTGCAGCGGTTCGGCCACGGTGTACCGGTAGCGCAGGGAGCATGTGGCGCTGCCGATGCCGACGAACCACCACAGTGCCGTCACCGCCGATGTGACCAGGGCGACGGGCACCAGCAGGACCATATGCGCCACGGCCGGCCATGCCCCGGGGGCCACCGGGTCCGGCCTCCCTCCGTGTCCCGCCCGCGGACCGGCTCGGCCGGTCGTGCCGATCGCGGGCTGCACCCGGGCGATACGCCACCGCTCCACCTCGGCGAACCACCGTGCCGGCGCCAGCGCCCCGGCCACCAACCGCGAGCGTCCGGGCAGCAGCAGACCGGCCGTCGCGACGAGCGCACCACCGATGACGGGCAACAGCCCGACCGCGGCTACCACCGGCGCGGTGAGCAGATAGAGCGACCGCACCAACGTGTCGCGCCCCGTACGGCGAAGGCCCCTCGTGCCCCGGTACCACCGGTCCGGGGCCGGAAGGGAGAGCGCGTTGTTCATGGCCCCACGCTACTGTCCTGCACCAGCACCGGTCCGCTGACGGCCGCACACACCGCCCGCGAGCAGAGTGAGCGACGCCCCTCTCCGAGGACTCCGCCCCCGCGCGGCCGGACAACCCTCACCGCACGTCTGCCGGCGTGCGTGTTCCGGAGACCACTCAATCATCATCGGCGGCGAGTTCCTGGGCCAGTTCCTCGCAGCGCGCCTGGGCCGGCGAGAGGTCGTGGGGCAGTCTGCTGATCGCTTCGTACACGCTCATACCACCGCCCCCGGCATCCGCCTCCGGTATGTCCTCGGAGTCCAGAGCGTCGAGGAGGGCTGCTTCGTCCTCCCCGATTGCCGACTCTTCGATCACGGCCATCAGGGTCTTCTCGAAGGCGTGGCGCCGGGCGGCCGTCGCGGCGACGCGCGGGTCGTCGACGGAGACGGTGTCGTCGAGCGCTTCCTCGGCGGAGTCCACGCGGTCGGACTCGGCCCGAAGCCCGGGACGGGTGGCCAGCGCGATGAACCGGGATGCCTGCACGGCCGCGCCGACAGGGCCGAAGATCCGCTCGGTGACGAGCAGGGTGTCCAGGTCCGCCTGGCGCAGTGACCCCCGGGGAAGCTGCCTCAGCCGGCCGGCGACCGCCTCGGAGAGCAGACCCATCCGGCTGCCCTCGGCACGCATCCGTCGCACACGGGCCCGCTGCCGGGCCAGCTCCGCCTCCCGGGCGGCGAGGTTCTCCTCCAGCCGCCCCAGAGTGGCCTCAATACCCGCACTCCCACTTCCACTCCCGTTTTCACCGGTGGTGGCAAAGGCATCGCGAATATCGTCCAGGGCGATTCCCGCACCGGCCATCTTCCGGATCCACAGCAGCCGGACCACGTCCTGGAACCCGTAGCGACGGCGCCCGTCGGCGCCCCGCCCGGGCTCGGGAATCAGACCCACGGCGTGGTAGTGCCGGATCGCCCGCGGCGTCGTGCCCACGAGGGCCGCCACATCACCGATCCTGGACTGTCGCGACACGAGGAAGGACATGGGCATCAGTGAAGGACCTTTCACCACCGAACGAGGAGGGCTCCACCTGATCACATGCCGCTACGGCAACTGCAACCCGAGCACTGCCCCTGCACGCCGACTCGTCCGAACAGCTCCGGCCGAGCCCCCGCCCGCGCTCTTGCTGTCACCCCGCGGGACTCGGCCCTGAACACGGTCAACGAAGCCCTGCGGGCAGGCATGAGACCGCTATTGGTGGCCGGTGTCGGTGGGCAGGAGTTCCAGTACCAGGGCTACCGCCTCTTCGGGGCTGTCGGTCATGCCGATCACGCCGTACGGATGACGCCGGCGGACTGTGAACCGCCCATCGCGCAGCGGCTCGATGGACCCGCCTTCAACGGTCCAGGGGTAGGTGGTGGAGCTGCTGAAGAGCAGGGTGAAGTGGCTGTTGACCGGGTACAGCCGTCGCAGTCGTGGTTCGGCGCCGGCGGCCTCCACGAGCGGGACGACGCGCGGAAAGGGGCGCTTCGGCGAGCGGCTCTGGTGCACTGACTGCCTCCACTCCCAGATCAGCGGCAGGGCCTGCCAGCAGGCTTCGATCTCATGGGCCGGGCCCCGGCGCCGCGCTGCGGCGATGTCCGGGAGAACCGGTCTCGGAGGCAGGGCCGGTGCCGGATACGGTGTCCTGTTGTTCGTGTCCACCGCTGCAGTGTCGCGTGTGAAGCCCGGAAACGGGAGCGCGCGAAGACCGCGGTCTCGGCGCAGAGCAACTGGTTCAGGCCCGCCCGGACCCCTGGGCGGCCGCGTGACGTGGTCGCGGCCGCATACGTTCCGCGGACGACCCGGACAATGTCGGCCAAACCGGTTGCTGTAAGGGGCACACGGTTAGCATGCGCCGTATGACCACTATCGTCATCCGTCCCGCGGCGCGGGACGATATCGCAGCCATCGTTGCCATGCTCGCGGACGACGCACTGGGCGCCACCCGTGAGTCACCGGAGGATCTGGCTCCCTACCGATCGGCCTATGAGCGACTGCAAGGCGATCCGAACCAGCTGCTGGTCGTTGCCGATCGCGACGGTGAGGTCGTCGGCACCCTCCAGCTCACGATTGTCCCGGGGCTGTCCCGCAAGGGCTCGACCCGTTCGATCATCGAGGGGGTACGGATCCACAGCTCCGAGCGTGGTCACGGCCTCGGTTCCCGGCTCGTCGAGTGGGCCGTCGACGAGTCCCGGCGCCAGGGTTGCCTGCTGGTGCAGCTCACCTCGGACTCGGCCCGCACCGACGCCCACCGCTTCTACGAACGCTTGGGTTTTACAGGTTCGCATGTGGGCTTCAAGCTGCAGCTCTGACAAATCCGAGCGCCGTTTGACGGACACCACGGCGTGGCTCGGACCCTAGGTCGTCTCTTTCGGATCTTGCCGGGCTCGCGTGCCCTGGCACCGCGCCTCGCTGCGTTGTCGTCAATCACCAATGCTCCGCAGTGGCTCA
>NZ_JBSFNQ010000184.1:0-5606 GCF_053981115.1 Streptomyces sp. NPDC003691
ACCGGTGACACCGCCGGTGACAATGTGATGGACGGCGAGCGGCAGATCGAAGCCACGCTGAACGTCGCCAGCCTCACCGACCCGGTGACCCCGCCCGTGTCCGCCGCCCGCGCCATGAACGGCAAGGCGGCGGCCCCGATGACCGCCATGACCGCCGCCTCCGCCGGATCCTCGGTCCTGGTGGCAACGTCCGCGGGCAGTGGCGCCAAGGGCGACTTCTCCGCCACCCCGATCCCCAGCGCGGGATCCTGGTCCGCGGGCAACGGCGCCGGAGCCTTCACGTACAGCTACCAGATGCAGGCACCGTCGGTGCCCGCGGGCCCCTCCCCCGCCCTGGGCTTCGGCTACAACTCCCAGGCCGTGGACGGATCCACCTCCGCCACCAACAACCAACCGTCGTGGGTGGGTGACGGGTGGGACTACAACCCGGGTTCCATCACCCGGACCTACAAGTCCTGCCGTGACGACCGGACCGGTGGCAACAACGCCAACCGCAAGACGGCCGACATGTGCTGGGGCTCGTACAACGCGGTGCTGACCCTCGGTGGATCCACCACCGAGCTGGTTCTGGACGACTCGGACAAGGCCACCCCGCACTCCGACAAGTGGGTCACCGCCAACGGCGACGGGTCGAAGGTCGAGCTGGCCAAGAACCCCGACTTCGCCAACGGCGACTCGGACGGCGAGTACTGGAAGGTCACCACGCGTGACGGCACCCAGTACTGGTTCGGCCGCAACAAGCTCCCCGGCTGGTCGGCGGGCAAGGAGACCACGAACTCCGCCTTCACCGTCCCGGTCTCCGGCAACCAGCCCGGCGAGCCCTGCTACAACGCCACCTACGCCAGCTCCTTCTGCCAGCAGGCCTGGCGCTGGAACCTCGACTACGTCGTCGATGTCCACGGCAACGCCATGTCGCTGTGGTGGAAGCAGGAGCAGAACCACTACGCGCAGAACTTCAAGTTCAAGCAGCCGGTGGCGTACGACCGCGGCGGTTATCTCAGCCGTATCGACTACGGCCAGCGCGACAACGCCATCTACACCGGCGACCCCATAGCCCGCGTCATGTTCGCCGTCGAGGAGCGCTGCTACGCCGAAGACAGCCTCAAGTGCACCGACGCGAACTTCACCTCGGGCGACTGGGCGCGGAACCGGATCTGGTACGACACCCCGGCGGACCTGTACTGCTCCGGTGCCACCGGCAAGGAGTGCTACGTCCCGGTAGCCAGCTTCTGGTCCCGTAAGCGCCTCGCGGCGATCACGACGTATGCCCAGCGCGTCCAGGGCTCGACCGCCCTGCACAAGGTCGACAACTGGAAGCTGGCGCAGTCCCTGCCGCACGAGAAGACCGACGAGGGCACCGCGCTCTGGCTGAACTCGGTCACCCGCACCGGCTACGGCGTCAACGACACCGAGGGCGTCCAGCTCAACCCGGTCACCTTCGTCGCCAACACCCAGTCCATGCCCAACCGGGTCAAGGAAGGCTCGGGCGACCGCAACCCGATCTTCGACCGGCTGCGCATCACCCGGGTGGTCAACGAGTACGGCGGCGAGACCGTCGTCACCTACAAGCCCCCGACCGGTCCGTGCGCGACCGGCTCCGGATTCCCGGCCACCCACGAGAACACCGGGCTCTGCTTCCCGGCCTACTGGCACCCGGACCCGGACAAGGCCGACGAGAGCATCGACTGGTTCAACAAGTACGTCGTCTCCAAGATCGAGGAACTGCCGAACGTCCGCGGCGTCCACCCCACCTCCACGACGTACGAGTACGACGAGACCGACGCCGCCAAGCGCAAGGGCGCCGGCTGGGCCCTCAACCAGGCCGAGTTCTCGAAGAAGAAGACCCGCACCTACGACCAGTGGCGCGGCTACGAAATCGTCCGCACCATCAGCGGCGCCGACTCCACCCACGCGTACACCGGCAGTGAGCGCTCCATGTCGGAGACCCGCTACTTCCGCGGTATGGACGGCGACAAGCTGCCCGGCACCGGGAACCCGGTCCGCAACATCACGGTGAAGGACAGCCAGGGCTACGACATCGCCAAGGACCTGCTGCCCTACCAGGGCCGGGTGGCCGAGAAGCTGACATACACCAAGATCGGCGGCCTGGTCCTCAACCGCGAGGTCGACTACCCCTGGAACACGGTCCTGGCCACCCGGGCCCGGGGCGACGGCATCCCGGACCTCAAGGCCTACCGGGTCATGGACAGCTACAGCATCGCTGTGTCCCTCTCCTCCGGCACCCGGACGGACACCAATCCGGACACCCCGGACGACACCCGCACCTATCGCACGGTCCGGACCGAGACCAAGCACGACAACACCTACGGCCTCCCGTACGAGGTCGAGTCCCAGGGCGACACCGGCGTCACCGGCGACGAGACCTGCTCACGTATCGAGTACGTCCACAACACCGCGAAGCATCTGATCGGCCTCTCCAAGCAGGCCCTGACGACGGCCGGTCTCTGCCCGGCCGCCAACGCCCCCGAGCCCCCGGCCACCTCCTGGATCTCCGGTTCGCGGGTCACGTACGACAACCTCGCCTACGGCGCCACCCCGGCCGACGGCCTGGCCACCACCACCTGGACGGTGAACAAGGACGGCGGGGCGTGGGACAAGGACTCCGAGGTCGCCTACGACTCCCTGGCGCGCCCGGTCAGCTCGACCGACGCGGCGAACAGCACCAGCACCACCGAGTACCTCCCGGCCACCGGCCAGGTGTACTCCGTCAAGACGAAGAACGCCAAGCAGCACACCTCCACCAGTGAAATCGAGCCCGGCCGGGCCACCGCACTGAAGGAGACCGACCCCAACGGCCGGACCACCACCTTCGAATACGACGGCCTCGGCCGCACCGTGAAGGCCTGGGGCCCGACCGACACCGCGGGCCGGCCCGCGGCGATCTTCACCTACCACGCCAAGCCAGGCGACCCGGTCTCGGTGAAGTCCGAGCTGCTCAAGGAAGGCGAAGGATCCGACTACGTTTCGTCCTACGTCTTCTACGACGGACTCGGCCGTGAGCGGCAGAAGCAGGACCCGGCCGTCGGCAAGGGCCGCCTGATCACCGATATCTTCTACGGCCCCAACGGCACCATCAGCCGCACCAACAACGGCTACTACTCCGGCAACGACCCGCAGCCGGTCATGTACGAGCCCACCGACGCCTCCGACACCAAGATCCCCAACGCCACCCTCTACAAGTACGACGCCCTGGGGCGGGTGCTCCAGGAGACGCCGTACGAGGCCGGCGTGGAGAAGCCGGAGAAGGCCAGCCGCTCGGAGTTCGGCTACGACTACTCCGTCGCCGTCGAGCCCACCGGCGCCGCCTCCCAGCGCTCCTACAGCGACGCCCTCGGCCGCACCGTCCGCGTCGATACCTTCACCGACCCCGCACGGACCGCGTTCCGCTCCACCCACTTCACCTACGACGCCCGCGGCGACATGGTCGAAGCCAAGGACCCCAAGGGCAACAAGTGGACCTGGGCCTACGACGTCCGGGGGCGGCTGAAGTCCTCAACCGATCCGGACACCGGCACCAGCACCACCGAGTACGACAACGCCAACCGACCCGTACTCGCCACCGATGCCCGCGGCGTGAAGGTCTGGACGAAGTACGACGAGCTGAGCCGCCCGCTGGAGCAGCGCCGCGACAGCGCCACGGGTGATCTGCTCCAGACCGGCACCTACGACACCATCGCGGGCGCCGTCGGCCTCCCGGTCAGCGCCACCCGCTATACGGACGGCCTCCCCTACACCAGTGAGATCACCGGCTACAACGCCGACTACCAGCCCACTGGCAAGAAGCTGACCCTGCCGGACAGCATCGCCACCACACATGGTCTGCAGAAAACCTACAGCTACACCTACGGGTACACGAAGGGTGGTCAGCTACGGGAGACGATGCTTCCGGCGGCGGGCGCGCTGACGGCCGAGAAGATCATCACGCGTTACAACGCGGACGGTCTCCCGGTCTCCACCTCCGGCAAGGAGTGGTACACGACCGACGCCGAGTACAGCGTCTACGGCCAGGTCGTCCGTACCGTCAGCGGCAACAACCCGAACCGGGTGTGGACCACCAACATCTTCAACGAGAACTCCGGTGCGCTGGAGCAGAGCATCGTCGACCGCCAGTCGACGAGCGACACCTCCACCGTGACCGGGACCCGGGTGAACGCCCGGTCGTACGAGTACGACCCGGCAGGCAACATCACCTCGGTAGCCGACCGGTGGAACACAGTCACCGACCGCCAGTGCTTCACCTACGACACCATCGGCCAGCTCACCCAGGCCTGGACCGCCCCCAGCACCTGCCAGGCACCCGGCAAGCAGGGCGCGGCGCCCGAGTATCCGGACGGGACGAAGAACGTCACGCCCAACAACGCCGGATACTGGCAGTCCTACACCTATGACGAGCTGGGCCAGCGCACCCAGCTGGTCAAGCACGACCCGGCGGGTGACGCCACCAAGAACGCCACCACGACGTACTCGTACGGCAAGGCGGACGGCACCCAGCCCCACACCCTGACCGGCACCTCCACCACATACAAGACCGAAACCGGCGCACAGGTCACCAAGCCCTCCGTCCGCACCTACGACAAGTCCGGCAACATGGACACCCGGACCGACGGCGGCATCGGGCAGACCCTGACCTGGACCTGGGACGGCAAGGCCGAGAAGATCACCGGCTTCGGCGAGGGCTCCGGCGCCTGGACCGGTCTGGGCGGCAAGTGCCTGGACCTGGCCGGGGGGCTGACCCTGGCGGGTACCGCGGTGCAGCTCTACACCTGCAACGGCAGCAAGGCCCAGAAGTTCCGCATCGATGCCTCTGTCGACGACCCCACCAAGGGCGCGCTGAAGGTCGCGGGTAAGTGTGTGGTTCCGGGCGCCGACGGCATCGCCGCCGTCATCGCGGACTGCAACGGCACCGCCGCCCAGCAGTGGACCACCGTCGCGACCGGCAAGAAGCTGAAGCACGTCGCCACCGGCAAGTGCCTCACCGCACCGAACGCCACCGTCGGCACCGACCTCCAGCTCACCACCTGCGACACCGTCAGCGGCGAGGGCCAGTCCTGGAAGCCCGCCGACGAGACCCGCTATATCTACGGGCCCGGCGGCGAGCGGCTGCTGTCGATCACCTCGGGCGAGACGACGCTCTTCCTGGGTGACACCACCGTCGCCACCAGCGGCGGGCTCCACTCCTACACCGAGCGCTACTACGCCCAGCCCGGCGCACCCACCGTGATGCGCCACGTTCTCGGCACCGGCGGCAGCGAACTGTCCGTACAGATCGCGGACCACAACGGCACCCCGCACATCAACGTCGGTCTGGCCGGTGGCAGCGCGGTCAAGTTCGCCAAGAAGGACCCCTTCGGCGTCGACCGGAGTCCGAGCCCCAGCTGGCGTTCCCACAAGGGGTTCGTCGGCGGTGACGACGACGCCTCCACCGGACTGGTGCATCTGGGGGCCCGCGAGTACGAACCGGCCACCGGCCGCTTCATCTCCGCGGACCCGCTGATCGACATCGGTGACCCGATCCAGATCAACGGCTACTCCTACAGCGAGAACAACCCGGTCACCTTCGCCGACCCGACCGGTCTGATGTCGGC
>NZ_JBSFNQ010000185.1:0-5542 GCF_053981115.1 Streptomyces sp. NPDC003691
ACGGGCCGACGACCAGGTCAAGGTCCGCGGCTTCCGTATCGAGCCGGGCGAGGTCGAAGCCGTACTCCGCACCCATCCCGAAGTCGCTCAGACCGTCGTGATCGCCCGCGAGGACACCCCGGGAGACCGCCGCCTCGTCGCCTATGTCGTCTCTCCCGAGACCGACGGGCTACGGGAATGGGTGGCCCGCAGCCTGCCCGACCCTATGGTCCCTGCCGTGGTGGTCGCCCTCCCCGAACTCCCGCTGACGTCGAACGGGAAGCTGGACCGGAAGGCGCTGCCCGTCCCCGAGTACGCCTCGGGCGAGGGCCGGGCACCCGCCACCGTCCAGGAAGAGCTGCTCTGCGCGGCCTTCGCCGACGTCCTCGGTCTCGACTCGGTCGGTGTGGACGACAGCTTCTTCGACCTCGGCGGCCACTCCCTCCTCGCCGTACGGCTCGCCTCCCGCATCCGTACCGTCCTCGGCGTAGAACTCTCCCTCCGCACCCTCTTCGAAAGCCCCACCGTCGCCACCCTGGCCACCCGCCTCACCCACCACACCGGACACACCCGAACACCCCTCACCCCCACCCCCCGCCCCCAGCACACCCCCCTCTCCTTCGCCCAGCGGAGGCTCTGGTTCCTTGCGCAGTTCGAGGGCCCCAGCCCCACATACAACATCCCCGTGCCCATCCGGCTGCGAGGCGTGGACGCCTCGGCGCTGGAAGCGGCGCTCCTCGATGTGATCGGGCGTCACGAATCGCTGCGCACGGTCTTCCCTTCGGTGGACGGCGAGCCCTACCAGCGCGTCGTGGATCCGGTGGACCTGCACTGGGAGCTGAACGTCACGGAGGTGGCGACCGGCGGGCTGCCCGAGGCGGTACGGCTGGCCTCGCGCCACGCCTTCGACCTGTCGGCCGAGATCCCCGTCCGGGCCTGGCTGTTCGCCGCCGGACCCGATGAGCAGATGCTGCTCGTGCTGATGCACCACATCGCGTCGGACGGCTGGTCCCGTGCACCGTTCGCACGCGATCTGACCCTCGCCTACGAGGCCCGCCTCACCGGACGGGCCCCGGACTGGCAGCCGCTGCCGGTGCAGTACGCCGACTACACCCTCTGGCAGCGCGAACTCCTCGGCGACCCGGACGACCCCCACAGCCTCCTGACCACCCAGGTCGACTACTGGCGGCAGGCACTTGCCGGAGCGCCCGAAGAACTCGCCCTGCCCACCGACCACCCCCGCCCCGCCGTGACCGGCCACCGCGGCCATGCCGCCCCGCTCCGGATACCTGCCGAGGTCCACCGGCGGCTGGCGGCGCTGGCGCGCACCGAAGGCGTCACCACCTTCATGGTGCTCCAGGCGGCGCTGGCCGTGACCCTGTCGCGCGTGGGCGCCGGAACCGACATCCCGATCGGTTCACCGGTCGCGGGGCGCGGCGACGAGGCCCTGGACGATCTGGTGGGCTTCTTCCTCAACACACTCGTCATCCGCACCGTTCTCTCCGGTGATCCGGAGTTCCGGCAGGTCCTGGCCCGGGTCCGGGAGACGAGCCTCGGGGCCTTCGCCCACCAGGACGTCCCCTTCGAACGGCTCGTCGAAGAACTGGCCCCCGAGCGGTCACTCTCCCGGCACCCCTTCTTCCAGACGACCCTGACCGTGCAGAACACTCAGCGGGCCGCCCGCGAACTGCCCGGCCTGGCCGCCGGCGGTGACAGCGGCGGGGCGGACGGCGGGGCGGACGGTGCGGTGGAAATGCCCGCGAAGTTCGACCTCGACATAGTGGTGGTCGAGCAGTTCGACGCCGACGGCCGCCCGGCGGAGCTGCGCGGAGTGGTCACCGTGGCGGCGGACCTCTTCGACGCGCCCGCCGCCGCGCGGTTCGCCGACTGGTTCGCGCGTGTTCTGGACACGGTGACCGCGACACCCGGCGCACGGATCGGCACCGTGGACCTCCTCCCGGCCGGTGAACGCGACCGCGTTCTTACCGACTGGAATGCCACCTCAATCGATGTGCCGGGTTCGTCGGTGGTGGAGCTGTTCGCGGGTCGGGTGGCTGTGGTTCCGGACGCGGTGGCTGTGGTGGCCGAGGGTGTGGAGGTGTCGTACGGGGAGCTGGACGCGGCGTCGAACCGGCTGGCCCGTTATCTGGTGGGCCGGGGTGTGGGTGCGGAGTCGGTGGTGGGTTTGTGCCTGCCGCGGGGTGCCGGTCTGGTGACGGCGATTCTGGCCGTGCTGAAGGCGGGGGCGGCGTATCTGCCGCTCGATGCCCGGCATCCGGCCGAGCGCATCGCGTTCATGGTCGCCGACAGCGGCGCGGCCACCGTCCTCACCAGCGGAACCGAAGCCACGGCACTCACCGAGGCCCTGGCCGGAACGGCGATCGGCGTCCCGGTCGTACACCTCGACGACCAGCGGGTACGGGAACGGATCGCGACCCTGCCCGCGACGCCCCCCGCCATCACCCTCGCTCCGGCTTCCTTGGCGTATGTGATTTACACGTCGGGTTCGACGGGGGTGCCGAAGGGTGTGGCGGTTGGTCATGGGGGTGTGGTGAATCTGGTGGCCGCTCAGGGTGAGCGGTTTGCGGTGGACGGTGGGGCGCGAGTGTTGCAGTTCGCGTCGGTGGGGTTCGACGCGGCGGTGTCGGAGGTGCTGGTGACGCTGTGCTCGGGCGGGGTGCTGGTGATGGCTCCGGGCGAGGGTGTGGATGCTGGGGACGGGCTGGTGGGTCTGGTGGCCCGGCACGGTGTCACTCACGCGACGCTGCCGCCCGCGCTTCTCGGCGCACTCGACACCGGCGACCTCCCCACCCTCCGCACCCTCATCTCCGCGGGTGAGGCCCTCGACGCCGCCCAGATCGACCGCTGGGCGCCGGACCGACGGCTGATCAACGCCTACGGCCCCACCGAGATCACCGTCTGTGCGTCGATGTCGGCCCCGCTGTCCGCCGGTGACCGGCCGACCATCGGCACACCCCTCACCAATACACGCCTTTACGCCCTCGACGGGGCGTTGGGTCCGGTGCCGGTGGGTGTCGCGGGTGAGCTCTACGTGGCGGGTGTGGGTGTGGCGCGGGGGTATGTGGGGCGGCCGGGGCTGACGGGTGAGCGGTTTGTCGCCTGCCCGTACGGGTCCGGTGGTGAGCGGATGTACCGGACCGGAGATCTCGTGAAGTGGACGGCGGACGGGCAGCTGATGTTCGTGGGCCGGGCCGACGACCAGGTGAAGATCCGCGGCTTCCGGATCGAGCCCGGTGAGGTCGAAGCCGTACTCCTCACCCACCCGGAGGTACGGCAGGCCGCGGTCGTGGTCCGCGAGGACAACCCCGGCGACCGCCGCCTCGTCGCCTATGTGGTCCCCGTGACAACCACCGGCACCACCCCGGATATCGCGACGAATATCGCGGCGGCTACCGCGACGGATATCGACGGCCTCCACGACTTCCTCACCGGCAGACTCCCGGAGTACATGATTCCGGCCGCGGTGGTGTCGCTCCTGGCCCTGCCGATGACGGTGAACGGCAAGCTCGACCGCCGGGCGTTGCCCGCGCCGCGGTTTACCACGGGCGAGGGCCGGGCCCCGGCCACTCTCCGGGAAGAACTGCTCTGCGCAGCCTTCGCCCAGGTCCTGGGCCTGGAGTCGGTCGGAGTCGACGACAGCTTCTTCCAGCTCGGCGGCCACTCCCTCCTGGCCGTACGGCTCGCCTCCCGGATCCGTACGGTTCTCGGTGCCGAGATCTCTGTACGGACTCTGTTCGAGACTCCGACCGTCGCCGGCCTGGCCGCCCGTCTGGCCGAAGGCCCTGACCCGACGCGTACCCCGCTCACGGCGGCCGACCGGCCCGAGCGGGTGCCGCTCTCCTTCGCCCAGCGGCGGCTGTGGTTCCTCGCTCAACTGGAAGGGCCGAGCCCCACGCACAACATCCCGATGCCCATCCCGCTGAGCGGAATCGAAAGCGGCGCACTCGGGGCGGCGCTGCGGGATGTCATCGGCCGTCACGAGTCGCTGCGGACGGTCTTCCCGGCCGTGGACGGCGAGCCGTACCAGCGGATCCTCGACCCCGCGGACCTCGACTGGGAACTCCAGGTCACCCGGGTGGCCCCCGATGAGCTGGCCGACGCCGTGGCGACGGCGACGCGCTACACCTTCGACCTGTCCACGGAAATCCCCTTCCGGGCCTCGCTGTTCGAGGCGGGTCCTGAGGAGCAGGTGCTCGTGGTCGTGATCCACCACATCGCGGGTGACGGCTGGTCGATGGCGCCGCTGGGCCGGGACATTTCCACGGCGTATACGGCGCGGTTGCGCGGCGAGGCTCCGGTATGGGAGCCGCTGCCGGTGCAGTACGCGGACTACGCGCTCTGGCAGCGTGATCTCCTCGGCGACGAGTCCGACCCGGAGAGCCTGCTGTCGTCCCAGATGGAGTACTGGCGGCAGACACTGGCCGGGGCGCCGGAAGAACTGACCCTGCCGACGGACCGGCCGCGGCCCGCCGTGGCGAGCCACCAGGGACACCGGGTCCCCCTCCAGGTGCCCGCGGAAGTACACCGGAGGCTGGCTGCGCTGGCGCGTGCCGAAGGCGTCACCGCCTTCATGGTGCTCCAGGCGGCGCTGGCGGTCACCCTGTCCCGGCTCGGTGCCGGCACCGACATCCCCATCGGATCACCCATCGCCGGCCGCGGCGACGAGGCGATGGACGACCTCGTCGGAATCTTCCTCAACACACTCGTGATCCGGACGGACCTGTCCGGTGATCCGGAGTTCCGGGAGGTGCTGGGGCGGGTCCGGGAGGCGAGTCTCGGGGCGTTTGCGCATCAGGATGTGCCGTTCGAGAAGCTGGTGGAGGAGCTGGCGCCGTCGCGGTCGATGGCCCGCCACCCCCTCGCGCAGACCGTCCTCACCCTCCAGAACACCGCCGACGCCACGCTCGAACTTCCCGGCGTACGCGGCGGCCGGGGCACCGGCTCGGGCGACGAGGCGGTCCGGGCCCCGGCCAAATACGACCTCTACATCGGAATCGCCGAAACATTCGACGCCGACGGCCGTCCGGCCGGTCTCCGGGGAACCGTGACGGTCGCGGCGGACCTCTATGACGAGCCCGCGGCCGCCCGGTTCGGCCAGTGGTTCGTCCGCGTACTCGATGCCGTGACAGCCGACCCCCACACCCCCGTCCACAGGGTGGATGTGGTGGATGCGGGGGAGCGGTCGCGGGTGCTGGCGGTGTGGAACGGGACGGCGGCGGAGGTGGTGTCGGGGTCCGTGGTGGAGTTGTTCGAGGCCCGGGCCGCGGTGGTGCCGGATGCGGTGGCTGTGGTGGCCGAGGGTGTGGAGGTGTCGTTCGGGGAGCTGGATGCGGCGGCGGGACGGCTGGCGCGGTATCTGGGTGACCTGGGTGTGGGTCCGGAGTCGGTGGTGGGGCTCTGCCTGCCGCGGGGTGCCGAGATGGTGACGGCGATCCTGGCGGTGTGGAAGGCGGGGGCCGCATATCTCCCCGTCGACGGGGAACTGCCCACCGAACGCATCGCGTTCATGCTCGCCGACAGCGGCGTACGAACCGTCCTCGGC
>NZ_JBSFNQ010000186.1:0-5393 GCF_053981115.1 Streptomyces sp. NPDC003691
GTGCCGATGCGCATCCCGGCCTCGTAGACGACCCGCAGCCGCCCCTGCGCCGCCTCGGCGCGCACGGTCAGCGCCAGCATTTCTGTGGCGTAAGGACCCGTCGGGTCCGGCGCGGTTCTGTCGTGTTCTCCGTGCGGTTTCTCCGTACGGCCGTGCCGCACGCGCCGCGGCGACGCCCGCCGGAACGGTTCAGCGTGCCGTTCCGGCAGTACCGGCCGTCCCGTACTCCGCCGCCCAGGCCTCCACGGTGTCCGCGGCGCGGTCGAACGCCTCCACCCGGGAGAGGAAGTCCGCGCTGTGGTCGGTCAGCAGCTCCACCGCCTCGCTGCGGCCGCTGCGGTCCAGGTGCAGGGCCTGCCCCTGGACGGTCCGGGGCAGCCCCAGCCAGCGCACCGGCTGCTGGACCGTCTGGACCCGGGTCACATCCGCCCAGCGGACCGTGGTGGTGGTGAAGAAGCCGACCCGGCGCAGCCCGTGCCGGCTCACCCAGACGCCTGCCCGCAGCAGCCGCAGGGCCAGGGCGATCATTACCAGCCCCAGGGAGAGGCAGAGACCGGCCGCGGACATGGCACCGGCGGCCGCGACGATCACCGCCGCGATCATCACGAACGACGTCAGCAGCAGGAGCAGCGCCGCGGCCCCCACCCGCCAGGGGCCGGGCCGGTAGGGCCGCCGCCACTGGTCGTGATCGTCGAAGGGCAGGGCGATGTCCGCGGAGTTCTCCGCCTCGGCGCCGAACGCCCGGTCGGCCGTCAGAAAGGTCAGGGGCACGACTGTTCTCCACTCACCAGCACACTCGAATTGTGGGGGCTGTGACGGGTGAGGCTACCGAGGCACTCCGGGGCCGACTACCCCAGGGGGCCGTGCGAGTCACCGGCGCTCGGCCGCCTCACTCTGCTGCGCGGTCTCCGGAGAGCTGCCGGACTCCAGCGCGGGGACGCCGAACAGCAGGGAGCCCACCAGCCCGGCGACGATGCTCAGCCCGATCAGCGTACGACCGGTGAGCTGGGACACCGTGGGGCGCTCGCGAGGCGGTGGAGTGACGTTACTGCGGAAGCGCTCGGCCTCCTCGTCGGCCCGGGTGGCCTCGGCCACGAACGAGAACGGGACGGCTTCCCGCCGGCGGAACATCGGATCACGCTCCTTGGATGAGTGCAGTCGAGTGCAGCTGAGTGCTGCCGGGTCTGCTGGTTCGGCTGCGCCCGGCCGGGCCGGAGCGGCGGCCGGAAGCGCTGTTACCCAGAGAGACGTACGGAACGCCGATTCGGTGCCGGATCCGTGCGAATCGGTCCGGAAAACATCAGCGAAGCGTGAAGGAGAGGGCCCGCGGGGGTGGACTAAGGTGGATGCCGCCCCCACCCCCACCCGAGGAGAGGACGCCTCCAGGTGACCGACACCCCCGCCGAATCCGCGACCCCCACCTTCCGCAGTGATGTCACCGTCGAGCTGGTCAAGCACTCCGCCGCGGACTCCGACGTCCTGTGGGCCGCCCGGGTCTCCACGGCCGGAGAGCAGTCCCTGGACGAGCTCAAGAAGGACCCCGAGCGGTCCAAGGGGCTCATCAACTATCTGATGCGCGACCGGCACGGCAGCCCGTTCGAGCACAACTCGATGACCTTCTTCATCAGCGCCCCGATCCTGGTCTTCCGGGAGTTCATGCGGCACCGTGTGGGCTGGTCCTACAACGAGGAGTCCGGCCGCTACCGGGAGCTCGACCCGGTCTTCTACGTACCCGGCCAGGACCGCAAGCTGGTCCAGGAGGGCCGCCCGGGGAAGTACGTCTTCATCGACGGCAGCCCCGAGCAGCACAAGATCGTCTCGGAGGCGATGGAGGACTCCTACCGCCGCTCGTACGAGACGTACCAGGAGATGCTGGGCGCGGGCATCGCCCGCGAGGTCGCCCGTTCGGTCCTGCCGGTGGGCCTCTTCTCCTCCATGTACGCCACCTGCAACGCCCGCTCCCTGATGCACTTCCTCGGTCTGCGCACCCAGCACGAGCAGGCGAAGGTCCCGTCCTTCCCGCAGCGCGAGATCGAGATGGTCGGCGAGCAGATGGAGCGCCGGTGGGCGGAGCTGATGCCGCTGACGCACGCGGCGTTCAACGCCAACGGGCGTATCGCGCCCTGAGCCGTCCGCCCCGGCCGGCGGAGGGCCCGTCCCCCCGCGGCATCCGGCGGTACAGATGTACGGATTCTCCGGGTGGAATGTCCGCATTGCGGTGTTTCATGAAGTTCATCTAGGCTGATCAAACGGACCCGGCACTGCTTGAACCCCCGAGCAGGCAGTGCCGGGCTCCGCATGGCACGTCGTACGTCACGTCCCCTCAAGGGCCACACCGCACTGAGCAGCGAGTAGCGTGTTACCCATGGCTCCGATCCCCACTCCGCAGACCCCCTTCGGGCGGGTCCTCACCGCCATGGTCACGCCGTTCACCCCGGACGGCGCACTCGACGTCGACGGCGCCCAGCGCCTGGCGGCCCATCTGGTGGACGCAGGCAACGACGGTCTGATCGTCAGCGGCACCACCGGCGAGTCGCCCACCACCAGCGACGCGGAGAAAGACCGGCTCCTGCGAGCCGTCCTGGAGGCCGTCGGGGACCGGGCCCGGATCGTCGCCGGTATCGGCACCAACGACACCCGCCACACCCTGGAGCTCGCCCGCGCCGCGGAACGCGCCGGCGCCCACGGCCTGCTCGCCGTCACCCCGTACTACAACAAGCCCCCGCAGGAGGGCCTGTTCCGGCACTTCTCCGCCGTCGCCGACGCCACCGAGCTGCCCGTGATGCTCTACGACATCCCCGGCCGCAGCGGCGTCCCCATCGACACCGAGACCCTGGTACGGCTCTCCGAGCATCCCCGGATCGTCGCCAACAAGGACGCCAAGGGCGACCTCGGCCGGGCGAGCTGGGCCATCGCCCGCTCCGGTCTCGCCTGGTACTCCGGCGACGACATGCTCAACCTGCCCCTGCTCTCGGTCGGCGCGGTCGGATTCGTCTCCGTCGTGGGCCATGTCGTCACCCCGGAGCTGTGCGCCCTGCTCGACGCGCACCTCAGCGGTGATGTCCAGAAGGCCACCGAGATCCACCAGCGGCTCCTTCCGGTCTTCACCGGAATGTTCCGTACCCAGGGTGTGATCACCACCAAGGCGGCACTCGCCCTCCAGGGCCTGCCCGCCGGCCCCCTTCGACTTCCCCTGGTCGAGCTGACCCCCGAAGAGACCGCGCAGCTGAAGGCCGACCTCGCGGCCGGAGGCGTCCAGCTCTGACCCCGGACCTGGCAAGACCCGACAACTGCATATGTACGACACAGCACGTGCACGAAGCTCATGCACGCCCGCCCCTCCTGCGGGGGAGGCCGGCATGCATGGTGAGGAGAGTCTTTTGAGTCATCCGCATCCCGAACTCGGCCGCCCGCCGAAGCTCCCGAAGGGCGGCCTCCGGGTCACCCCGCTCGGCGGCCTCGGCGAAATCGGCCGGAACATGACCGTCTTCGAGTTCGACGGCCGTCTGCTCATCGTCGACTGCGGCGTCCTCTTCCCCGAGGAGGAGCAGCCCGGTATCGACCTCATCCTGCCCGACTTCACCACCATCCGGGACCGCCTCGACGATGTCGAGGGGATCGTGCTCACGCACGGCCACGAGGACCACATCGGCGGTGTCCCCTTCCTGCTGCGGCTGAAGCCGGACATCCCGCTGATCGGTTCCAAGCTGACCCTCGCCCTGATCGAGGCCAAGCTCCAGGAACACCGGATCCGGCCCTACACGCTGGAGGTCACCGAGGGACAGCGCGAGCGCGTCGGCCCCTTCGACTGCGAGTTCATCGCGGTCAACCACTCCATCCCGGACGCGCTGGCCGTCGCCATCCGCACCCCCGCGGGCATGGTCGTCCACACCGGCGACTTCAAGATGGACCAGCTGCCGCTGGACGGCCGGCTCACGGATCTGCACGCCTTCGCCCGGCTCAGCGAGGAGGGCATCGACCTCCTCCTCTCCGACTCCACCAATGCCGAGGTTCCCGGCTTCGTCCCGCCCGAGCGCGATATCTCCAATGTGCTGCGCCAGGTCTTCGCCGGTGCCCAGAAGCGCATCATCGTCGCCAGCTTCGCCAGCCATGTGCACCGCATCCAGCAGATCCTGGACGCGGCGCACGCCTACGGCAGGCGGGTCGCCTTCGTCGGGCGCTCGATGGTCCGGAATATGGGCATCGCCCGTGACCTGGGCTATCTGCGGATCCCGCCGGGGCTGGTCGTGGACGTCAAGAGCCTCGACGACCTGCCGGACCACCAGGTCGTCCTGGTCTGCACCGGTTCCCAGGGCGAGCCGATGGCCGCCCTCTCCCGGATGGCCAACCGCGACCACCAGATCCGGATCGTCCAGGGCGACACGGTGATCCTGGCGTCCTCGCTGATCCCGGGCAACGAGAACGCGGTCTACCGCGTGATCAACGGCCTGACCCGCTGGGGCGCGAACGTCGTCCACAAGGGCAATGCGAAGGTCCATGTCTCGGGCCACGCCTCGGCCGGCGAGCTGCTGTACTTCTACAACATCTGCCGCCCGAAGAACCTGATGCCGGTGCACGGCGAATGGCGCCATCTGCGCGCCAACGCCGAGCTGGGCGCTCTCACCGGAGTGCCCAAGGACCACATCGTGATCGCCGAGGACGGCGTGGTCGTCGACCTCGTCGACGGCCGGGCCCGCATCGTGGGCAAGGTCCAGGCCGGTTATGTGTATGTGGACGGCCTCTCGGTCGGCGATGTCACGGAGGCGTCCCTCAAGGACCGCCGGATCCTCGGCGACGAGGGCTTCATCTCCGTCTTCGTCGTGGTCGACGCCACCACCGGCAAGGTCGTCGGCGGCCCCCATGTCCAGGCCAGGGGCTCCGGTATCGACGACGCGGTGTTCAGTGCGGTGATCCCCAAGATCGAGGAGGCCATCGCCAAGTCGGCCTCGGACGGAGTGGCGGAACCCCACCAGCTCCAGCAGCTGGTCCGCCGTACCGTCGGCCGCTGGGTCTCCGACACCTACCGCCGTCGCCCGATGATCCTTCCGGTTGTGGTCGAGGTCTGACGCCCCTGCCTTCACCGGCCTGACGTCGTACTTCATGGAGCGGGGCGCCTCGATTTGCATCGGGGCGCCCCGCTCCAGTACGTTGACGTCTCCGCCCGAACGAGAACCCCCTGACGGCTGCGCGCCGAACGGAACCGGATCTCCTGCGGAGCCGGAAAATCCGACTCAGAATCTCTGATAAAGTCGGAGCAGCCGAAAGGCAAAAGTCGAAAGACAAAAGGCCAGTCCAACGGGCCGCTGGATCTGAAAGTCCGGACCGGAAACGGAACGGGAAAAGGATCTGGTAAGGTTGGAAACGCAAGACCGAAGGGAAAGCCCGGAGGGCCT